>NZ_JBGCUC010000009.1:0-231310 GCF_043420595.1 Erwinia plantamica | reverse complement strand
CGCTTACCGCTCATGGGCACCTCTCTTTCAGCCATCTTAAATGACTCTGAGGTGTCTGTTAAACCCGTGGCGATTCACGTCATCATGTGTAGTGATGGTCGGTTTAAGCCATTTGGGATAATGCTTGTTAAGGAAACCCTGCACTGGCCCACTCCATGCAAGGGCGTCATGCGCCTCTTTTTTGCTCAGGATTATCTCACTGTCAGGAAAGTGCCCGATTCCTCCTGCGTGATCGCCGTGCATATGCGTCATTATCACCCATCTTATCTCCCGCAGATTGAATCCAAGTGCCTGAATTCCTGCATTCACTTCTTCTTCAGGTTTGACCCATCTTCTCTCGCACTTCTGCATAAATGGGTGCCACCAGGGTTGATATCCGGGATCGTTTGCGTGTGAGCTTTCGCCCGTATCTACTAAGATAAGCCCTTCCGGATGTTCAATCAGCCAGCATCCGATCGGAAGACGAGGACTCCAGTCTTTGTCTGTCAGGACATCGACTACACGGGCAGGACGAGCCTCGTAACGTGCCAGTTGATGCCGGCTTTTAATCTGGACGTCTCCGGTTTGCAGGCAATGTATTTTCATGTCATCCTCTTAACGCAACAAGTGTTGCAATAAATCTTAGGCTTTAATCATGATGAGAGCAATACCTGAGGAAAAAGGTTCACTCGACGCAGTAAAAGAGAGAACGGGTGGGCGCAGTGCGAAAGTCAGAGAGGCTGTATTGCAGGCTGCCCGACAGATACTCATGCAAGAAGGGGCGAATGCCTTAACACACCGTAAAGTGGCCCATATTGCCGGAGTAAACGCCTCAACGGTCTATCGCCGATGGCCTGACAGAACAAGGTTGATTGCCGATGTGTTCAGAAGTACAGCTGAAAGCATGGTTTCCATTCCAGACAGCGGCAGCCTGCATCTTGATTTGTACGAATTCTTAAAGATGATAACCAGTATGCTTTCTTCATCAGAGGGCAGGAAAATGATACAAGGCGCGATCGATGCCACTTCGTCAGGCGACGAATTGGTTGGATCGGCAATTCGGGACGTATGGGAGCAGAGGTTTCAGCAGGCAGAGATGATGTTCGAACGGGCAATCCGGCGCGGTGAAGCTGGCTTTGAGGGGCAACGCAGAGCCATACTTGAAACGCTTATTGCACCTGTATGGTTCAGAATTTTGATTACTCAAGAGCCTGTAGACGAGGAATATCTGGCTGCAAATGTCACCCGAATTTTAAAGCAGATGTCATGAAACCGGTATTGATTAATGCTCGATCCTGAAGGGATCCCTGGTTGTACTTTCTTAAAAAACGCTTTGTGAGATCGGATCCAGGCCCCCTTCTCACGCCTGGCCGCCGGTTGTCCTGCCGGAGGTTCAGTGTGAGAAGCGGACACAGGTTCTCAGGGTGCGTGAAACTTAAACTACCTCGCTCAAACTTGTGTCAGCCCACCATCCACACAAATTTCCGCTCCGGCTATATAGCTGCTTTCGTCACTCGCGAGGAATAATGCTGCATTGGCAACTTCTTCAGGCCTGCCCATTCTTGCTAAAGGAATGGCGCTGATTATCCCGTTGCGTAGCTCTTCAGAGGCTGCCTGCATCATCTCCGTATCAACAGGGCCGGGAGCGACAACATTAATGCGAATGCCCCGCTCGGAGAGTTCACGTGTCCATGTGCGGGCAAAAGAACGAAGCGCCGCCTTACTGGCGCCGTATACGCCATATCCCTGTGTGCCAAGGACATCGGCGACAGAACCTATCAATACCACGCTGGCGCCCGCTTTCATCAGGGGAAGTGCGGCCTGGAGAGCAAACAGCGGTGAGCGCACGTTCAAACCGAAAGTAGTATCAAAATGCGCTGGGGTAACTTCATCAAGGGTCGAATATGTCGACATGCCGGCATTGATCACCAGCACATCTATCTGGCCGGACTCCGTCTTAATCAGCTCAGCTATACGCGTTAGTTCGCTTATCTGACTGACATCGGCACGTAGCGGCCTGCCATCGCCGGCTATGGTGTGGCTGGCTGCTGCTAATTCCTCGTTGCGGCGCGAGGTGAACCAGGTTGTTGCCCCTTCACTGGCAAATCGCTGGCTGATAGCAAGACCAATGCCTTTGGCGCCGCCGAGTATCAGGGCAACTTTATTATTTAACCTACTCATCTGCTCACTCC
This sequence comes from Erwinia plantamica, assembly GCF_043420595.1. Lineage (NCBI taxonomy): Bacteria > Pseudomonadati > Pseudomonadota > Gammaproteobacteria > Enterobacterales > Erwiniaceae > Erwinia > Erwinia plantamica. The sequence continues at coordinate 229,139 of NZ_JBGCUC010000009.1, read as the reverse complement.
TGTCAGGATGGAAAACAGATGATATAATTTTTATACTTAATAACAATTACGCACTTTGTTTATACCAGGTATTCCGGAGTATATCGCTATGAATCAGACTGACTGTAATGACCTGAAAGAAATAGGAAAAACCCGCCCGGTTCTTGAGAATATAACCAATAAATGGTCGATTTTAATTCTTACCGTGCTTTGTAGTGAACCCGTGCGCTTTAATGAACTGCGCCGCCGACTGGACGGCATTACGCACAAGGCTTTGGCTGATGCGCTTAAGCGGCTTGAGCGCAATGGACTGGTTCATCGAAAGGTACTGTCTGGTTCGCCGGTGAGCGTGGAGTACAGTCTTACCGCACTCGCGCAGTCGCTCCAGGACCCTTTTAATGCGCTGTACGAATGGGCGCTAAAATATGGCCCTGAAATGGCACAGGCTCAGTTGATATATGACGCTAAACATGCGGAAAAACTTTGCTGAATCAGCGAAACGTTGGGTAACCTTGCGATGAGCCGCCTGGCCTTTCGGGTTGTTGCAGGCTTTAAGGAGGCGAAAGCATCCGCTGCTTTCTGTTACGAAGAATTAATCGCGCAGCAGCGTCAGCACGTTTTGCGCCTGCTGGTTGGCCATCTTCGTGACCGCATTTTGCCCCTGCTCTTTGATCTGCGCCATAGCCAGCTTGCTGGCTTCCTGCGCGTAGTCGGCGTCCTGAATGCGGCTCTGTGCCGCCTGCGTCGCGATACTCTGCTGTGACAGCACCGATTTGTTGGACTCGTAACGGTTGATCTTCGAGCCATAATCGGAACGGTAGCTGCTGACTTTGTTCAATGCCGCATCCAGCGCGCCCATCGCCGTACGAATGGCACCATCGGTCAGCAGGCTGGTGTTGTCCAGACCCAGCGTTTTGGTATCGGACGGCGTCGGCCCCAGGGTATCCGACTGGATCGGCTGACCATAGTTGGCGCTGGTGATCACCTCTAAAGGCTGGCTCTGTTTCGGCGGCACCGCTGGCGTGGCGGTCGGCTGCGGCAACGAGCCCCACGTCAGGTTGCTGTTAAACGAACCGTTGCCCACCACCACCACGATAAGATCTTCGCTGACGTTATCAATGCTGACCCGTTCCAGGGTATTGCTGGTTACCGTGCCGTCGTTCGCCGCGCCCGTGGCCGCATCTTCATAGCGATCGCCGTCGCCGCTATAGGTGATGCTCATCCCGTTATAGCTGGAGGTTTCGCTGCCGTTCAACGCCCACGCCGGGCCGCCTTCATTCAGACCTGAAGCGTCGTAGCTGGCGCCGCTGCTGAAACCGTTGCTGACGCTCATCAGCTTGCTGGTCGCGGAGGCGGCATCGGTGACGCCTTTACTGGCCCACGTAAAGTCGGGCGTGCCGCCTTCGATCGGCGTGCCGGCCAGATGCTTGCCGTCGCGCGTGAACAGCTGCACATCGTCATCCATGCTCAAGGAATCAACGGTAATAGAAATATTCGTGGTGCCGGCCGGAATATACGCCAGCGAAATCACGCCGGAGTTAAAGGAGTAGTTCTGTCCGGCTATCGGGAATTTAGTGCCGATAGGCGCAACGTTGCCCAACAGCACCGGCGGCAGCTCCGGCTTATCGGTCGCCAGAGGAAACTGCCCAAAAATTTCCGTGCCGCTGGCGATGCCGTTGATGCTTGCCAGCAGCTGTTGATATTCCGCGTTATAGCTCTGGCGGTCGGACACTGACATAGTGCCGTTGGCCGCGCGTACCGCAAGGCTTTTTGCCTTGATCAGCATATCGCCAATGTTGCCCAGCGCGCTTTCCGCCGTCTGCGCGTAGCTGATAGCGTCGTTAAGGCCGCGTGTTACCGCGCTGTCGGCGTTGACGTTCGCCTGCATACGGTTGGCGATAGCCTGCCCCGCCGCGTCGTCGCGCGCGCCATTAATGCGCAAACCAGAGGAAAGCCGCTCAATAGATTGCGCCAGCAGCGAGCTGTTCGCCGCTCGGGCATTGCCCGTGGCCAGCGCAGTTTCATTGTTGTAAATCGTTAACATTATCACTCTGCACAATTATTGAGGTAGTGAAGTTATCGGCTGCAGCCAGGACGGCTTTAGACGGCACGATTAATCTTTACACAACCCAAATAAATCTCGCCTTTCCGCGCCAGAGGCCAACATGGCGCACGGTTGGATAAGTTATTTTTCACTCATTAATAACTTATGATGCACTTAACTGCGCCGTTTTAGCTCGTTGAGTCGGGCCAGATGGCGGCAGAAACGTGATAATCCTCTATTTTTTGTGAAATGGCGTGCATAAACCACGCATAATATTGCTTAAGTTTGCTGCGGTAAGAGAAATATCCAGCTGTTACAGACAGGTTATTAATAGGGCTTTTTGCGCAACCCTTAACCTTGATACAGAGCAATATGTTTAACATTTATGTAAAAAAAGCAGTTTATAGCAGGCACGGGCTTTTCAAATGTAATAAACACTAATAAAACTGCGCTTGACCTTATTTGAAAAAAGGCTTGCCTGACAGCACGCAATCGGCGAAATTAACCGCCGATTTTCCGAATTTATAACTATGCGGCTAAAGCCCGTCCTGATGAAAACCGACTTAATTTTCGCTTCAAATCAGGCGATTGACTCCAGAGGTATCCGTGTCAACTGCAAACAAACATCCTGAGAACACCAGTCTCAACGCGTTTAAACAGCCCCGATCCTTTTATTTAATTTTTTCGATTGAGCTCTGGGAACGATTTGGTTACTACGGCCTACAGGGCATCATGGCGGTTTATCTCGTCAAGATGCTGGGCATGTCCGAAGAGCAGTCTATTACGCTGTTCGCCTCTTTCAGCGCGCTGGTTTACGGCCTGATAGCCGTTGGCGGCTGGCTGGGCGATAAGGTGCTCGGCACCAAACGCGTTATCGTGCTGGGCACGCTGGTGCTGGCGCTGGGCTACGCGCTGGTGGCCTGGTCAGGGCATGACGTCAGCATGGTCTATATCGGCATGGCAACGATTGCCGTCGGTAACGGCCTGTTTAAAGCGAATCCCTCTTCGCTGCTCTCTACCTGTTATGAAAAAGACGATCCCCGCCTGGACGGCGCCTTCACCATGTATTACATGGCGATCAATATCGGCTCCTTTTTCTCCATGCTGGCCACGCCCTGGCTGGCCGCGCACTATGGCTGGAACGTCGCCTTCTCACTCTCTTTTGTCGGCATGCTGATCACCCTGGTGAACTTTATGATTTGCCGCCGCTGGGTGAAAGATCATGGTTCTAAGCCTGACTTCCAGCCGTTGCAGGTAGGCAAGCTGCTGGCAACGATAGTCGGTATCGCGGTGCTGATCGTCATTGCGACCTGGATGCTGCACAATCAGGGCGTCGCGCGTCTGCTGCTGGCAGTGGTCGCTATCGGCATCGTGCTGCTGTTCGCTAAAGAAACTTTTGCCTTACAGGGCGCGCCGCGCCGCAAGATGATCGTCGCGTTTCTGCTGATGGTGGAAGCCATCGTGTTCTTCGTGCTCTATATGCAGATGCCGACCTCGCTGAACTTCTTCGCCATCCGCAACGTCGAGCACAGCATCCTGGGCCTGACCTTCCAGCCCGAGCAGTATCAGGCGCTGAATCCTTTCTGGATCATGATTTTCAGCCCGCTGCTGGCGGCAATCTATAACAAGATGGGCGACCGCCTGCCGATGCCGCACAAGTTTGCGCTGGGCATGGTGCTTTGCTCCATCGCTTTCCTCGTGCTGCCGCTGGGCGCGAAATTCGCCAACGATCTGGGTATCGTGTCGGTGGGCTGGCTGATCCTGAGCTATGCGCTGCAAAGCGTGGGCGAGCTGATGATCTCCGGGCTGGGCCTGGCGATGGTCGCCCAGCTGGTGCCGCAGCGTCTGATGGGCTTTATTATGGGCTCCTGGTTCCTGACCACGGCAGGCGCTGCCATGGTGGCCGGTAAAGTTGCCAACATGATGGCGGTGCCGGAAAACATCACCGATCCGCTGCAGTCGCTGCACGTTTATGGCGACGTCTTTTTGCAGATCGGTATCGTGACCGGCGTTATTGCTGTTCTGATGATGCTGACCGCGCCTAAACTGAACCGCATGACGCAGAACTGATATCGACTTAGTGCTGAAAAGGGTGACGCCACGTCACCCTTTTTTATTGACGGCCAACGTTGAGGCGGCAAACTCCACCGCCAGCCCGGCGGCGGGCAGCAGCTGACGAAAACGTACTATTTTTTCCGGCGCGATCAGCAGGCAACGTTCTTCCCCCTCCTTTTGTGGCCAGACAAGCTCCGCCGTTCCCTGAATATGCAGCGCCGCGCCCTGATGAAAATCCATAATCAGCAGCGCGCAGCGAGGCGCCAGCAGCAGATTCCCCAGCGTATTCATATAACGGTTGCCCGCGTAGTCAACGATCGCCAGCTTCCCCTGCGTCATCCCGATAAAACCCGGCGGCCCGCCGCGATGGGAAATATCCGCGCCCTGCTGCGGCGCGCGGCTGGCGATAAAGCAGGTATCCGCGGCGGCGATCAGGTAGCGCGCATCGGCATCCAGCGCGGCCAGCGGCTCCCGCTCCGGCTGTCGCAGCGGCTGGTGCTCAGGCAAGATCCGCCGCTGAATATATTTTGGGCAGTTGCCAAAGCTTTCCTGCACGGCGAGCGTCACAAAATCTGGCGTAACGCTGGCGATCGTGCCGTTGACCCGATTGCGCCGCCGGTTGGAAAAATCGAGGCCCAGGCCGCCCGCCGTCATGCCGGGTCTTAAAGCCGGCAGGCCGGGAAAGGTCGTTAAGGAAGCGGTGGCTATGCGCAGATGGTTCTCATCCGTTGCCTGCACAAATCCCGGCTCGCCCTGCAAAACGGCCGCAACCGGATAGCCGGCGGCATCGATCGTGCTGAAATAAAACTGGCTCAGCCCGGCGTAAAACAGCTGGTGCTGTTGCGGCATTGCCGTATAGATGGCGGCGCTTTCGGGGCTAAAGCCCGCCTTTTGCTGCGCCAGACGTTCGCCGGAGTGGAACATGGTTACGCTTCCTGTGGATGCGGCAGCGGCGGCAGCGCAATAAATCCCGGCAGCGCCTCAACGTTTTGCAGCCATTGGCGAATAGCCGGATAGTCGCGCAGCGAAATGCCGCCTTCCGGCGCGCAGGCGACGTAGGCATAGCAGGCCAAATCGGCAAGCGTCGCGCTGTCGCCCACCAGCCAGCTTTTGCCGCCTAAATGCGCCTCCATCTGCGGTAAAAATTTACGCGCTGTCGCCACTGCCGAGTCATAATTCTCTGGCGTGCCGAACTGTTTAATCAGCCGCGCCGAGGCAACCCCGTAGCGAATTTCGCCTGCGGCCTTGCCCAGCCATTGCTGCACCTGGGCTTGCTGATGCAGATCCTGCGGCAGCCACTGGCTGTCCGGCGCATAGCGTTTTACCAGCCAGATCAGTATCGCGTTGCTGTCGGTAATGACGTGCTCGCCATCCACCAGCACCGGCACCTGTCCCAGCGGATTCAGCGCCAGAAAAGCGGCGCTTTTTCTGACATCGGCACCAGCCTCTTTCAGGGTGGTCGGCAGGTTCAGCATAGCCAGCAGCAGCCGGACGCGATGCACGTGCCCCGAAAGTTCCGTTCCATAAAGCGTTAAGGTAGTCATGACGTTTCTCCTCTGTTTTTTCCAGCATACTCTTGCTGAAAACGGCGTAAACCGGCAAAGATAGCAATTCATAATTTCATAAAGTGAAACGGTGATGGATAAACTCGACGAGCTGGCGGTCTTTGTCGCCGTGGTGCAGCAGGGAAGCCTGGCGGCGGCGGCCCGCATGCTGCGGCGTTCTCCGGCGGCGATAACCCGCACGCTGGCCGCGCTGGAGCAGCGCCTGGCCTGTACGCTGATAGAGCGTACCACGCGTCGCCTGGCGCCGACGCCCGCAGGCGTTGCGCTGTTTGAACGGGCAAAAGGCGTGCTGGACGCTTATCAACAGGCGCTTTCCGCCAGCGACGGCAATCCGCTCAGCGGCCAGCTTAGCCTGACCGCGCCGGTGCAGTTTGGCCGCAGGCATGTCGCCCCGCTGGTGCTGACGTTTCTGGAGCGCTATCCGGATATCCAAATCGATTTACAGCTCAACGACGGCTATCAGGATCTGATTGAGCAAGGGCTGGATATGGCGGTGCGCATTGGGCAGCTGCGCGACTCTTCGCTGGTTGCCGTCGAGGTTGGCCGCGTGCGGCGCCTGCTGGTCGCAAGCCCGGACTATCTGGCCCGCATGGGCGAGCCTTTATCGCCTGCCGCGCTGGCGGATCACCATCTGATTGCCGGTGTGACAGCCAGTAAAACGTGGCGCTTTACCGCCGCTGGCTTGCAGGAGCGCGTTCGCATCACGCCCAGGCTAACCGTTAACGAGGTGGAAACCCAGCTGATCGCCGCCCGCGCGGGAAAAGGCATCGCCCGCCTGCTCTCCTATCAGGTTTACGAGGATCTACAGGCGGGAACGCTGTGCGAAGTGCTGCCCGCGTTTCGTTGCGCCGCCGTTCCGGTGCAGCTGGTGACGCAGAATGTCAAATATATGCCCGCCCGCGTGCGGGCATTCTGGGAGCTGGCTCGCGCCGCGCTGCCCGAGCTTGCCTGTTTTCAGACCAATAAGCCGGGCCAGCCCGAAAAAGAGATCGATTAAGCCAGCCGCGTACGCAAAGCCGCTGACTTTTTGAGCAGACGGCACTAAGCTAAGAACATCTTTTCCTCTGAGTCAGGGAGTACGCCATGAAACTGTTCTTTAAACCCGGTGCCTGTTCGCTTTCGCCGCATATCGTGATGCTGGAAACGGGCCTGGATTTCACGCTGGTCAGGGTCGATACCGCCGCCGGGATCACCGAGCAACAGGAAGATTACCGCCGGATAAACCCAAAAGGAAAAGTCCCCGCGCTACAGTTTGACGACGGCACCGTGCTGACCGAAGGCGTAGCGATTGTCCAGTATCTGGCGGATCTGAAGCCCGACCGTCAGCTGCTGGCGCCGACCGGCACGCTGGCGCGCTACCAAACGCTGGAATGGCTGAGCTTTATCTCATCGGAGCTGCATAAAGGCTTTTCGCCGCTGTTCAGCGATGCCGCGCCGGACGACTATAAAACCGTGTTGCGCCAGCAGCTGGAGGAAAAATTCACCTGGATCGATGGCGAGCTGAAAGACAAACAGTGGCTGTCTGGCCTGCATTTCAGCGCCGCAGATGCCTATCTGTTTACCGTAATGCGTTGGGCGAAATTGCTGAAGCTGAATATAGCCAGCCTGTCGGCGCTGGAAGGCTGGTTTCAGCGCGTTGCGGCACGACCATCCGTAATTGAGGCCTTAGAGGCGGAAGGACTGAACTGAAGGCCTGCGGATGAGCCAGCGCATAAGGTGTTAAACCGCGTAGCGGCAATGCCTTATACTCTGCGGCTATTACATCTGGAGGTACTATGAGTTCCGTAATTGATATCCTTACCGCCCATAAAAGCGAGCGCAGCTTTACCGATCGTCCGATTGATGACGCTATCCTCGATCGTCTTGTTGCGTCCGCCTACCGTGCGCCAACCTCGGTGAACTCACAGCAGGTGTCGCTGGTTATTACGCGCAATGCCGAAGCTCGCGGCAAGATTTCCGCTATTGCCGGCGGCCAGCCGTGGATTGCCAAAGCGCCGCTGTTTATCACCTTTGTGCTGGATATGCATAAAAGCCAGCAGGCGATGGCGGCCATCGATAAAGAGCAGATTGCCCAGCAGAGTATTGAAAGCGTGGTCTCCGGCGCGACCGACATCGGCATTGCGCTGGGCGCCGTGATGACGGCCGCGCGGGCTGAAGGCCTGGGCATTGTGCCGATTGGCGGCATCCGTCGCGATCCGCAGGCGATGATTGAGCTGCTGCATCTTCCCGAGCTGACTTTCCCCGTGGTCGGGCTGGCGCTTGGCTATGTGGATGAGCCGGCGCATCAGAAACCGCGCCTGCCGCTGAGCACTTTCCGTCACGAAGAGCGCTACAGCACGGAAGGCCTGCAGGAAAATATCGCGGCTTATAATCAGGAGATGGTGCAGCACTGGCAGAATATCGGCCGCCAGGACGGCGAAAGCTGGAGCGAGAGCGTTTCCGGCTACTATCAAAATATCTATTTCCCGGACGTGCTGTCCGCGCTGCTTAAGCAGGGCTTCGGCAACGAGAAATAATGAGGTTGCCGGGCTGCTTTCAGCCCGGCAATATCAGAGTTTTACCGCATCAAAATGCTGCTGGGGATTGGCGATACTGTCCTGAGCCGCCACCAGTTGAAGCTCGTACTCTCCCATCTCATGGGTTTTCAGCATCACTTCATAGACCGCCGCCGTAATGTGCTCTAACGCCTCTTTCAGCCCCAGACCGTGCAGCAGATCCACCAGCAGCAGCCCGCTGGTCAGATCGCCGACGCCTACCGGCTGACGCACGCCAAAATCCACCAGCGGACGGCTGATATGCCAGGCCTCATCCGCCGTGACCAGCAGCATCTCAAAGCGATCGCTGCGCTGGCCTGCCCGCGCCAGATGCTTCACCAGCACGATTTTCGGCCCTTTGGCGATCAGCTCGCGCGCGGTGGCGATAGCCTGCTCCACGCTGTTGACCTCATGACCGCTGAGCAGCTCCAGCTCCAGCAGGTTCGGCGCAATAATATCGCTGGCGGGCAGCGCGCTGCGGGCATGAAACTCCGCCACGCCGGGCGCAACGATACAGCCCTTTTCAGGATGCCCCATCACCGGATCGCAGAAGTACCAGGCGTCGGGATTAGCCGCTTTCACCTGACGAACGATTTCGAGGATCTGCTCGCCCTGCTCTGCGGAGCCAAGATAGCCGCTGAGCACGGCATCACAGGTTTTCAGCCGGTCGATAGCCGCAATGCCGCTGACGATATCGGTCAGGTGGCTGGCGGGCATAACCACGCCGGTCCACTGGCCGTACTGGGTATGATTAGAAAACTGTACGGTATTCAGGGGCCAAACGTTTGCGCCCATGCGGCGCATCGGGAATTCCGAGGCGCTGTTGCCGGCATGGCCGAAAACGGTGTGCGACTGGACGGAGAGAATGTTTTTCATGGAAACCTTGCCGGAAAAAAGGGACGGGATGCTTAAAAGCGGGCTGGCGCGCCCCTGCTTCAGGACGCGCCTTTGTCTGTTCACGCCTGAAGCATTATTTCCAGACGATCAGACAGTAGTTCTTTTTACCACGGCGCAGCAGCGTAAAGCGATTAAACAGGCGATCTGCCGGTGCAAACGCGTATTCCGCGCTGAGCTGCACGTCACCGTTGATACTTACCGCTTTCGATTCGATCAGCTTACGCGCCTGGCCGCGAGACGGCGCTAAATCGCCGTCGACCATCGCCTGTTGCAGATCCTGACCGGCTTCCAGCTCAACAAACGGCATTCCGTCCTGCGCCAGCTGCTCAAAGTCCGCTTCGGTCATTTCCGCCAGGCTGCCGGAAAAGAGGCTTTTGGTAATGCGCTGCGCGGCGGTCAGGCCTTCTTCGCCGTGCACCAGCTTCGTGACCTGCTCCGCCAGCACATACTGGGCGCGAGGCGCTTTACCGCTGTTTTTGTCTTCTTCTTCCAGCGCATTGATCTCTTCAATGCTCATAAAGGTAAAGAACTTCAGGAAGCGGTAAACGTCGGCGTCCGCGGTATTGATCCAGAACTGGTAGAATTTGTACGGGCTGGTTTTCTTCGCGTCCAGCCACACCGCGCCACCTTCGGTTTTACCGAACTTGGTGCCGTCAGATTTAGTGATCAGCGGAACGGTCAGGCCAAACACCTGGTTCTGATGCAGACGACGAGTCAGATCGATACCGGAGGTGATATTGCCCCACTGATCGGAGCCGCCAATCTGCAACGCCACGCCGTAGCGCTCGTTCAGGCAGGCGAAGTCGTAGCCCTGTAGCAGATTGTAGGAGAACTCGGTAAAGGAGATGCCCTGGTCGTCACGGTTCAGACGCTGCTTCACCGCTTCTTTATTAATCATCTGATTAACGGAGAAGTGCTTACCGATATCGCGCAGGAAAGTCAGCACGTTCATGCTGCCGAACCAGTCGTAGTTATTGGCCGCTACGGCGCTGTTGTCGCCGCAGTCGAAGTTCAGGAAAGGCGCGACCTGGCCGCGGATCTTTTCCACCCACTCGTTAACGGTATCCGCGGTGTTCAGCTTGCGCTCGGCCGCCTTAAAGCTCGGATCGCCGATCAGACCGGTCGCGCCGCCCACCAGCGCCACCGGACGGTGACCGGCATCCTGGAAGCGCTTCAGGCAGAGAAGCGGGACCAGATGGCCCAAATGCAAGCTGTCCGCGGTCGGATCGAAGCCGCAATAGAGCGCGATTGGCCCTTGCGCCAGCCGCTCTGCTAACGCTTCCTCATCCGTTACCTGGGCGACCAGGCCACGCTCTTGCAATTGTTTAATCAGGTTACTGCTGCCCATCTGTGACTCCGTGTAAAAAAAGTCTGCACCTTTGCTGGTACACAGCTCTCCGCTGGCTAGCGGATGAAAAAAAGGGGTATAGAATAAAGCGCCGACGGGCTCTGTGCCAGCGCTTAACGGATTATTTCGCGCAATCAGGGCGCCAGACGATCGATTTTCCACGCCTCGTTGTCGCGCTGGTAGAAAAAGCGGTCATGCAGACGATGTTCGCCGCCCTGCCAGAACTCCATTGAGTCTATGGTAATGCGATAGCCGCCCCAAAAGCTCGGCAGCGGCACCTCGCCCTGCTGAAATTTCTGCTTCAGTTCCAGAAACTTGCCTTCCAGCACGCCGCGCGCGGAAATGCGGCTCGACTGTTTCGATACCCATGCGCCTATCTGGCTTTCGCGCGGGCGGCTGTGGAAGTACTTTATCACGTCGATCATTGACAGTTTTTCAACGCGGCCCAGCACCATCACCTGGCGCTCCAGCATATGCCACGGAAACAGCAGGCTGATACGCGGATTTTTTTCCAGATGCTGCGCTTTGCGGCTGCCCAGATTGGTGTAAAACACCATGCCGCGCGAATCAAAATGCTTCAGCAGCACGATGCGCTGGTAAGGCTGCCCGTGCTCGTCCACGGTCGCCACGCTCATGGCAGTAGGATCCGGCAGCTGCGCGGCAACCGCCTGGCTCAGCCACTGTTCAAACAGCACCAGCGGGTCGTCAGGCAGATCCTTGCGGCGCAGGCCGCCACGAGTATATTCACGGCGCAGATGAGCAATCTGCTGTAGGCTGTCGTCATTCATGGGATTTTCCGCTATCAGAGTTGAGGCATTGTGCGCCTCATCACAATCAATTTCAACGAGTTAACGGTTTTCGAGCCGGCAGTCGTCAATGATGATTTTGCCGTTGCGCTCCACAAAAGCGCCGTCGCCTTTTGACCAGAAAACGTAGTTTTCATCGGCATAGCGCGTGCCGGAAGCGGCGGGCTGCTGCTTCAGCGTCAGCGGATTGCCGTCCAGAATCAGATTCACTTCCTCACGATCGTTATCCAGCAGCACCGACAGCGGCAGCGTGCCGCAGCGATAGTGCAGCCGGCTGATTTTTTCAGGCGTCTGATGTAGACACCCGCTCAGCAGCAGCGCGGCCATCAGCAATAAACATTTTTTCATCTTTGCTCCATTCAGATAACTCAGCGGCAGCGCTGAACATTAGCGGGAAAGATTGCACCGATCACGGAGGCTTCGCGCGCGCCGGTCACGGAAGGCAGATTGCCCGGCTGCGATGAGAGCGTACGGCAGGCCAGCCAGGCGAAAGCCAGCGCTTCCATATCGTCACCGCGAATGCCGACCTCATCGGTGGCGTTGACTTCAATGCCCGGCAGCAGTGCTTTCAACCGCGCCATCAGCAGCGGGTTTTTTCCGCCGCCACCGCACACCAGCAGCCGCTCGCAGCCGCCGCTCAGCATCACCTGCTGCGCAATAGTGGATGCGGTCAGCTCGACCAGCGTGGCCTGCACGTCCTGCGGCGGCAGACCGGGGAAGTTAACCAGCTGCCGGTCGATCCAGGCCGGGTTGAAATATTCTCTGCCGGTAGACTTGGGCGCGGCCAGTGCAAACCAGGGATCCGCCAGCATTTGCTGCAATAAAGGATACACTACCTGGCCGCTGCTGCCCCAGGCGCCGTCCCGATCGTAAGGCTGACCCTGGTGACGCCAGATCCACGCGTCCAGCAGCATATTGCCCGGCCCGGTATCGTAGCCGCCCACCGGCTGGCCGGGGAGCAGCAGCGAGAGGTTGGCAATGCCGCCGATATTCAGCACCATCCGCCGCTCTTCAGGATGCATCAACACTGCCTGATGAAAAGCGGGCACCAGCGGCGCGCCCTGTCCGCCTAACGCCATATCCCGGCGGCGAAAATCCCCCACCACCGTAATGCCGGTCAGCGCGGCTATCTGGTTATTGTCGCCGATTTGCAGCGTATTAGGCGCGTCGCCCAGCGGCTCGTGCCAGACGGTCTGCCCGTGGCAGCCGATGGCGGCGATATCCTCTTTCTCCAGCCCTTCGCGCTCGATCAATGCCTGTACCGCTTCGGCAAACAGCCGGCCCAGCCGCGTATCCAGCTGCCCCAGCCGGGAAAGCGTCAGCGACTGCCCCTGGCTGACCGCCAGGATCTCCTGGCGCAGCGCCAGCGGCATGGGGTGGCAGTAGCTGGCCTGCTGCGCCACCATCTGCGGGTCAATTGCGGCCAGCACCACGTCCACGCCGTCCAGACTGGTTCCTGACATTACGCCTATATAACGTCCCGATCTCATCAAAGTCCCTTACCCGCTGTGGGAATATCAAACCTGAGTACAGCGTCGCAAAAACGGTGCAGCAATTCTATGATTAACTGTGCATTTTTACATGATGACAGACTTTTTACTGCGCTTTCCGCGCCGGCATTGATTTCAGGTTTACCCGCACTGCGCTATGCTTAAAGCAATTTTTTGACGTAACCACACAGCAGGCATTGCCTGTACCATATAATTAGGTTATTGATCGCTGCGCAATTGACTGCAGCACATGGAAAAGAAAGGAGTTTGATGATGTTGAAGCGCATGATGATCGTAGCACTGACCGGTGTGACTTTAGCAGGCTGCGCCAATGACAGCTCGCTTTCCGGCGACGTTTACACCGCCTCGGAAGCGAAACAGGTGCAGAGCGTCACTTACGGCACGCTGGTTGGCGTCCGTCCCGTCCAGATCCAGGGCGGCGACGACAGCAATGTGATCGGCGCGCTCGGCGGCGCGGTGCTCGGCGGCTTCCTGGGTAATACCGTTGGCGGCGGCACGGGCCGCAGCCTGGCGACGGCGGCAGGCGCAATTGCCGGCGGCGTGGCCGGTCAGGGCGTGCAGGGATCCATAAACAAAACTCAGGGCGTGGAGCTGGAGATCCGTAAGGATGACGGCAACACCATTATGGTGGTGCAGAAACAGGGCAACAGCCGTTTCGCTGTAGGACAGCGCGTCGCGCTGGCTTCCAACGGCAGCCAGATCACCGTTTCGCCACGCTAACCGAGGAACCGGCAATCGCCGGTTCTTTTATTCGCGGTTTTGCAGATCCAGAATATTCTTTTCCAGCCTGGCGATTAGCGTCACCAGCTGGTCGATCTCCTGCTGGGAGATACCAGCCAAAATATCATCCCGCGTGGCGTCGATAACATGCTCGACTTCGCTAATGATCGGCGCCGCTTCCTCGGTCAGCTTGATGCGCTTGGCGCGACGATCGCTGGCGCAGGTGGTGCGGGTAATCAGCCCTTTTTCTTCCAGCTGATCCAGCGTGCGCACCAGCGAAGGCTGTTCAATGCCGATGGCTTTGGCCAGCTGGATCTGCGACTGCTCCGGCGGCAGCTGATGAATATTGTGCAGCGTGACCCAGTGCGTCTGCGTCAGCTCCAGGGGTTTCAGGCGCTGGTCGATTAGCGATCGCCAGATGCGCACCAGTCTTGCGAGATCCGTTCCTAATGGGGTATCCAATTTCCTCTCCTTATAATTAGCTTGCTAGCTATCAAGCCTCATTCCAGGCTATTCTGCGAGTTTACAGGACAGAATACAAATATCATTCACATTAAGCGTAATGCCAATCTACAGCTATGCTGTGACCTGGGTAACAAGGAGTGCTTTAAGTGAACAATGCTTTTACGGCGGCTGTTTCGCCGCTAACCGACCTGGTTTTCGGCGCGTCGCTCTATTTTCCGCCGCTGTTTAAAGCCGTGCTGGCCGGGTTTTTCCTCTGGCTGCTGATCCACCCCGTGTTGCGCAGCTGGATCTATTCCGGCGAGATTTGGCATCCCACCCTGCTCGACCTTTCCCTGTTTATTCTCTGCGTCAGCGCTTCGCTGTGGCTACTGATGGCATTCGTATGAAATTCAACTCGCTAAAATATTTTTCAACGCTGATCTTCTTCGCCGCCGCGCTTTGCGCAGGCTGGTGGCTATGGAATTTTTATATGCAGTCACCGTGGACGCGGGACGGTAAGGTGCGCGCCGAGCTGGTTAATATCACGCCGCAGGTTTCCGGGCGCATTGAAACGCTGCTGGTAAAAGATAACCAGTTCGTGACCAAAGGCACGCCGCTGCTGACGCTGGACGCCGAGCCTTATCGCATCGCGGTGCTGAACGCCGAGGCGCAGCTGACGAAGGCACAGGCCGATCTGCTGAAGGCTCAGCATGAGTCGCGGCGGCGTCAGAGTCTGCCACGCAACGTGATTTCCGCAGAAGATTTGGATGCGGCCGAGCTGAACGCGAAGTCGCTGGCGGCGGCGGCAAAGGCCGCTCAGGCGCAGCTGGAACAGGCGCGCTGGAACCTGACCCAGACGCAAATCGCCGCGCCAACCGACGGCTGGATCAGCAATCTGGTGGTGCGGCCCGGTAACTATGCCACCAGCGGAACGCCGGTCTTCGCGCTGGTCGACAGCCACTCTTTTTATGTAATGGGCTATTTTGAAGAGACCAAGCTGCGCCATATTCGTCCCGGCTATCGCGCGACCGTGCGGCTTTACAGCGATAACCGCGTGCTGCACGGCGAGGTCGAAAGCATTGGCCGCGCTATTTACGATCAAAGCGTGGAAAGCGACAGCTCACTCATTCCCGATATCAAACCGAACGTGCCCTGGGTGCGCCTTGCGCAGCGCGTGCCGGTGCGTATTCGCCTGGCCGCGTGGCCAAAAGATTTGCCGTTGGTAGCGGGCACCACCTGCACCATCACCGTTGCGCCATGAACTGGCAGTGGCTGGAGTGGCAAAACCTGCCGTGGATCAAAGCGACCCGAGGCCAGTGGCGCTACGCGTTGCGCAATGCCCTCGCGATGTGTCTGGCGCTGAGCATCGCCTATGCGCTGGCGCTGGACGAGCCTTACTGGGCGATGACTTCCGCCGCTGTGGTGAGTTTTCCGACCGTCGGCGGCGTAATCAGCAAAAGTTTGGGCAGGATTGCGGGCAGCCTGCTGGGCGCGGGCGCGGCGCTGCTGATCGCGGGCTATACGCTGAACGAACCCTGGCTGTTTGCGCTGGCTATCGCGGGCTGGCTGGCGCTCTGCACCTGGATCCAGAACCATTATCAAAATAACGTTGCCTATGCGTTTTCCCTGGCGGGCTACACCGCCGCCATTATTGTGTTTACCACGGTTAATATTACGGAAATCGGCGATCTGTGGGAGATTACCCAGGCGCGCGTTTGCGAAGTGATTACCGGCATCCTGTGCGGCGGCCTGATGATGATGATCCTGCCCAGCACCTCGGACGGCGAGACGTTGATTAACTCGCTGAAAGAGATGCATCTTCGCCTGCTGGATCATGGACGACTGCTGCTGCAACGCGAAAGCACCGATAATGTGCGTAGCGCGCATGAAAACGTTATTGGGCAGATCCTCACGCTTAATCTGCTGCGTATTCAGGCGTTCTGGAGCCATTATCGCTTTCGTCGGCAAAACAACGTGCTGAACTATATCCTGCATCAGCAGCTGCGCCTCACCAGCGTGATCTCCAGCCTGCGCCGAATGCTGCTGAACTGGCCCGACGCGCCGGAAGGCCTCTATACCGTTGTACAGCAGCTGCTGGATGAGCTGGCGAGCGCCGACTGCGATAAATATCGTCTGGCGCGACTGCTCGCCAGCGCCGCGCCGCAGGATCAAAGCGACTATCGCTATCAGGCTTTCTGGCATCGTCTGCGCTATTTCTGCTGGCTGTGGCTGAATATCCGCCGCTGGCTGCGGCTGTTTGAACAGGCCGACGACGATACCCGCCTCGCACCGCCCGCCGCCCCGGCGCTCGCCAGGCACAGCGACAGTGCGGAAGCCAGCTGGAGCGCCCTGCGCACCTTTAGCGTAATCGTGCTGGGCTGCGCCTTTACTATCGCCACCCAGTGGGATGCGGGCTCGGCAGCGTTAACGCTGGCCGCCATCAGCTGCGTGCTCTACTCCTCCGTGCCTTCGCCCGTCAGCAGCGTGTCGCTGCTGCTGAAAACGCTGCTGCTGCTTTCCGTGTTCAGCTTTATCATCAAGTTCGGCCTGATGGTGCAAATCAGCGTGCTGTGGCAGTTTTTGCTGCTGCTGTTTCCGCTGCTGGTCACGCTACAGCTTTTCAAGGTGCAGCAGAAAAAGCGCGCCGCGCTGTGGGGCCAGCTGATTGTGTTTGGCGGCTCGTTTCTTGCCGTTACCAATCCGCCCACCTATGACTATCAAAGCTTTATTAACAATAATATCGCCAAGGTGTGCGGCGTGCTGCTCGCGTGGCTGGCTTTTCTTATTTTGCGGCCCAGTTCCGACAAGCGGCGCAGCCGCCGCCATATCCGGGCGCTGCGCCGCGAGTTTCTCGATCAGCTCAGCCGCAGGCCGCACCTTAGCCAGAGCCGCTTTGAGTCGCTGATTTACTATCGGGTCAACCAGCTGAACGCCAGCCGTGACGAGCCGGCCAGGCTGTGGCTGCTGCGCTGGGGCGTGGTGCTGCTGAACTGTTCGCATATTGTCTGGCAGCTGCGCGACTGGCAATGCGCTTCGCCCGCGCTGCTGGCGGTGCGGGACGCCATGCTGAGCAATCTGCATCGTATTATCAGCGGTAAAGGCGTACAGCAGCACGCGCTGGAAGAGACGTTAAAGGAACTGCAGGAAAATCTGGATCTGCTGGCGGCGGGCAAAACAAAAAGCGAAACGGAACTGGCGGGTATTGCCTGGCGGCTTTACTGCTCGCTCTCACAGCTGCAGCAGGCTTCGACATTGACATAACGCCGAGTTTTTCATTTATACTGGCCACGCTTACATGGAGTTTAACGAATGAGGGATCATGATGAAAAAAATTCTGGCTACCGTTTTTCTGCTCGCCTGTTCTCTGCCGGCTTATGCTCATGCGGCAAAAACCGTCACGGTTAAAGAGGCGAAAACGCTGCGCGATGATACTCGCGTGGTGCTGACAGGCAAAATCACCGGACATGCAGGCGACGACGATCTTTACTGGCTGCAGGACAGCACCGGGAAAATCCGCATTGACATTGATGATGACGAGTGGGAAGACAATCACGTAGCGATTGGCAAAACCGTGCGCGTGGTCGGCGACGTGGATAAAAACGGCGGGCATACCGAAATCGAAGTCGATCATATTAGCGTGCTGCGTTAGGCAATAAACCTGCCGCCGCGACGAGCGGCGGCGGTTTGGTTAGATCACCCCGCAGGCGAAACGGCCGCCTCCGCCGCCCAGCGGCGCAGGATGATCGGCATGGTTATCGCCGCCGGCATGCACCATCAGCGCTTTGCCTTTAATATCCGACAGTTTTTTAATGCGCGGCGCCAGCACCGGATAGGTCGCCGTGCCGTCGGCGCTCACATAAAGGGCCGGTAAATCGCCCAGGTGGCCATCCTGCCACGGTCCCAGATGCTTGCCGGTTTTTTGCGGATCGAGATGGCCGCCCGCCGCGCCTGCGGCAACCACTTTCCCGTCGGTGGTTTTTGGATCGCAGCTGCCGTTGGCGTGTACGTGAAAGCCGTGAATACCCGCAGGTAAATCTTTCAGCTGCGGCGTAAAGCTCAGGCCATAGGCCGTTTCTTCAATCGTCACCTGACCAATACTCGCCCCCGCGCCTTCAGGCGTGGCAAGCCTGATGTCGACTTTTTCGCTGGCGGCATGGGCCAGGCCGCAAAAGGCCAGCGATACCATAAGCAGGTTTATACTTCTCATTACACTTCCTCACATTTTGCTGTGGAAGCTATAAGCCTGGCCGCTATTTGCAGAACTGCATAAGAATCTGTCTACTAAAACAAAGAAGGCTGTTCCGGTTCGTCCGGCTCGGCCGGTTTGCCGACACGATGCAGTCGTTGCCAGCGCAGACGACAAAGCCGCAGCACCTCGCGTTTTTGCGCATCGCTGAACTTCATCCAGTTAAAGCGCTCCTCGCGGCTACGCAGGCAGCCACGGCAGTAGCCGCGATCGTCGCTCTGACAGATCCCCCGGCACGGGCTGGGAACGGGGAAAAACTCCAGTTGTTCGGCCAACGTCGCTCCTTATGCAGGGAAAATTTAAATGTAATATTAATGTTAGTCTTTTAACATCGTTTAGCCTCAGTTAATGTTTAATTGTGCTAACAAAGCTATGCTCATTCACCGCTTACTGCTGATGAACCTTTATGAAGCTGACTGCTTTACGCTGCAATGAAATCAGTTTTAACTTTTATGCTGCCTTGTTTTTTACGCTTATCCCGAATGCGCTGTTCTTTTTTCACGCCTGGGAGCGTATCCCTTACAGCGAGCTGAAGGATTATTTTTTCGCTGCCACCATGCCGCTGGTGCTGTTCTGCGGATTTCTGTTTATTTTTAGCGTGGCCGCCCTGCCGTGGATCAGAAAACCCCTGTTAATTTTTCTGGCTATCGTCAGCGCGGCGGCCAACTATTTTATTTACAGCTTTGGCACCGTTATCGACACCAATATGATCCAGAACGTGTTTGAAACGGATCTGCAGGAAGCGACCGCCCTGTTCAGCCTGCGCTATATCCTCTGGCTGCTTCTGCTGGGCCTGCTACCCGCGCTGCTTATCTGGCGAGTCAGGATTGTAACGCGGCGTCCATGGTGGATGAATATCGCTTTTCGCACCGGCACGGCCCTGGCTGCGCTGCTGGCGATCCTGCTGGTCGCCGCGCTGTTTTATAAAGATTACGCCTCGCTTATCCGTAACAATAAAGGCCTGGTGAAGATGATTACGCCGGTCAATATCGTCAGCGGCATTGGCCACTATATTGATAATCGCTGGTTTGACGGCGATCGCACGCTGATTAAAATCGGCCAGGATGCACGTAAAGGCCCGCAGATTTTAGCGCAGCAGAAAAAAACGCTGGTGGTGTTTGTGCTGGGCGAAACGGCGCGGGCGGAAAATTTTTCACTCGGCGGCTATGTGCGCAACACTAATCCGAAGCTGGCAAAAGATAACGTCATCTATTATCCCAACGCCACTTCGTGCGGAACGGAAACGGCCATTTCCGTACCCTGTATGTTTTCCAATATGCCGCGCGAGCATTACGATGCCAGCCTGGCGCGCCATCAGGAAGGGCTACTGGACGTAATGGCCCATGCGGGCGTCAGCGTGCTGTGGCGGGAAAACGACGGCGGCTGTAAGGGCGCCTGTGACCGCGTGCCGCATACCGACATGACGCGCTGGCAGCTGAAGAACTTTTGCCGTGACGATTACTGCCTTGACGACGTGCTGCTGTGGCGGCTGGATCGCTATCTGGACAGCATGAAAAACGACACGGTAGTTGTGCTGCATCAGATGGGCAGCCACGGCCCGGCTTACTACCGGCGCTATCCGGCAGACAAGAGGCCCTTTACTCCGACCTGCGACAGTAACCAGATCCAGGACTGTGACAGCCAGGCGCTGGTCAATACCTATGACAATACGCTCGTCTATACCGATTCAATGCTGGATGACACCATCGGCCTGCTGAAGACCTACAGCAGCCGCTACAACGTCGCGCTGATTTATCTTTCCGATCACGGTGAATCGCTGGGCGAACGCGGGATGTATCTGCACGGCGCGCCTTATCTTATTGCGCCCACTCAGCAGACGCATATTCCCTTTCTGCTGTGGCTTTCTGACGGCTACGCCAGCGCCTTTGGCATCAATAGTACCTGCCTGCGGCAGGCTTCCGGCGCGGCGGTGTCGCAGGACAACGTTTTCCATACGCTGCTGGGAATGATGAATATTGAAACCAAAGAGTATCAGCCTGCGCTGGATATGATCCGATCGTGCCGTACCGTTGCAGGTAGCGGCAATTTCTCTACTACGCTCAATAGTCACTGAAAATTTTGGCTTTGCCACCGCCGTATCGGCGGTTGGCAGCCGGTTTCCCAGGAGCGATAAATGCAGCTGAAAAAACTTTTTACCCCTTTAAAACTTGGCGCGATTGTGGTGCCTAACCGCATCTTTATGGCGCCGCTGACGCGCCTGCGCAGCATCGAACCGGGCGATATTCCTACGCCGCTGATGGGTGAATACTACCGCCAGCGCGCCAGCGCCGGGCTGGTGATCACCGAAGCCACGCAGATTTCCTTCCAGGCAAAAGGCTATGCCGGCGCGCCCGGCCTGCATACCGCCGAGCAGATCGCCGCGTGGAAAGCGATTAACGCCGGCATCCATCAGGAAGGCGGCCACAGTTCGGTGCAGCTGTGGCATACCGGACGTATTTCCCACAGCAGCCTGCAACCGGAAGGTAAAGCGCCCGTTTCGGCTTCCGCCATCAATGCCGAAACCCGCACCTCTCTGCGCGATGACCAGGGCCGGACGATCCGTGAAGCGACCTCCACGCCGCGCGAGCTGCGTCTGGATGAGATCGACGACGTAATCAACGATTTCCGTCAGGCCACAATCAACGCGCGCGAAGCGGATTTTGACCTGGTGGAGCTGCATTCCGCGCATGGTTATCTGATGCATCAGTTTATTTCGCCCGCGTCTAACCAGCGCACGGATGCCTACGGCGGCAGCGTGGAAAATCGCACGCGCTTTGCGCTGGAAGTGGTGGATGCGGCCATTGACGGCTGGCGCGCCGACCGGATCGGCATTCGTATTTCGCCGCTCGGCCCGTTTAACGGTCTGGATAACGGCGAAGATCAGGAAGCCGCCGCGCTTTACTACATCGGCGAGCTGGCGAAGCGCAATCTGGCCTATCTGCATATTTCAGAACCGGACTGGGCGGGCGGCAAGCCTTACAGCGATGCCTTCCGCGAGGCGATCCGCGCCGCTTATCCCGGCGTGATTGTGGGCGCAGGCGGCTACAGCGCTGAGAAAGCGGAAGCATTGATTGAACAAGGCCTGATCGACGCCGTAGCCTTTGGCCGCGACTACATCGCCAATCCGGATCTGGTCGAGCGCCTGCGGCAGAACGCGCCGCTGAACGAGCAACGCCCGGAACTCTTTTACGGCGGCGGCGCAGAAGGCTACACGGACTATCCGTTCCTGTAAGCGCCTGCGGGTTTTATCGCCGTCCGACGTCTGACGGCGCGAGAAAGCACGCATTTCCTGGTTTCCGCCAGGCTATAGCTGCTATTCTCTCACGCGGGTAAAACGGCCTGAAGGCCGTTTTACCGCCGGGAATGCCTGCTGGTTCCCGTAACGGCAGGAATTCAGGCTATGCTTGTTATCGGATGATAACGTTTGTTCAAAGAGGATGTTATGCGCTTACTTCACACCATGCTGCGCGTTGGCGATCTGCAACGCTCCGTTGATTTCTATACTAAAGTTCTGGGCATGCGCCTGCTGCGCACCAGTGAAAACACCGAATATAAATACACGCTGGCTTTCGTAGGCTATACCGAAGAGAGCGAAGGCGCGGTGATTGAGCTGACCTATAACTGGGGCGTGGATAAATATGACCTGGGCGATGCCTACGGCCATATCGCGCTGGGCGTGGACGACGTGGCGGCTACCTGCGACCGTATCCGCAACGAAGGCGGCAACGTAACTCGTGAAGCCGGCCCGGTTAAAGGCGGCACCACCATTATCGCCTTTGTGGAAGATCCGGACGGCTATAAAATCGAACTGATCGAAAACAAACACGCGGGCCACGGCCTGGGCGCGTAACGCGTCGGGGTGCCTTCCCGGCACCCTTCTTTCCCCTTCCCCTGCTGCAACCCATGCCGAAATTTGCCATAATACGCGCTCAATTTTCGCCTGTGAGATCCTGATGTCCGAATCGAACGAACTTAACGCCCTCAGCAGCCGTTTTCGCGGTTTTTATCCGGTAGTGATCGATGTTGAAACCGCCGGTTTCGACGCCAAAACCAACGCCTTACTGGAAGTGGCCGCCGTCACGCTGAAAATGAACGACGATGGCTGGCTGGAGAAAGACGAAACGCTCCATTTTCACGTTGAGCCGTTCGAAGGGTCGGTTCTGCAACCCGAAGCGCTGGCCTTTAACGGCATCGATCCTGCCAATCCGCTGCGCGGCGCGGTCAGCGAGTACGAAGCGCTGCACGCCATCTTTAAAGCCGTGCGCAAAGGTATCAAAGATCAGGGCTGCAATCGTGCCGTCATGGTGGCTCATAACGCCACTTTCGATCTGAATTTTATGAATGCCGCGGCGGAAAGAGCCGGGCTGAAGCGTAATCCTTTCCACCCGTTTGTCACCTTTGATACCGCCGCGCTGAGCGGCCTGGTGCTGGGGCAAACGGTGCTGGCGAAAGCCTGTACGGCCGCCGGAATGCCTTTCGACAGTTCTCAGGCGCATTCCGCGCTGTATGATACCGTGCAGACGGCCGATCTGTTCTGTGAGCTGGTTAATCGCTGGAAACGTCTGGGCGGCTGGCCGCTGGCGGAAACGGCGAACCTCGACTAAAAAAAACAGGCCTGACGCATTGTCAGGCCTGTCCGATAGTCTCTTCGCTTAGCGCAACGTTTTATTCTGCCGCGTCAGAAGGATATTTCTGCGCCGTCTCTTTGATCAGCTGCTGCAGTTCGCCCGCCTGAAACATCTGAATAATGATGTCGCAGCCGCCGACCAGCTCGCCGTCTACCCACAGCTGTGGAAAAGTCGGCCAGTTGGCGTATTTAGGCAGCTCAGCACGAATTTCCGGATTCTGCAGGATATCGACATAGGCGAAACGCTCGCCGCAGGCGGACAGCGCCTGTACGGCCTGCGCGGAAAAGCCGCAGCTTGGCAGTTTTGGGGAACCTTTCATATACAGCAGAATCGGGTTTTCTGCGATCTGGCGCTCAATCTTCTCAATGGTGCTCATAAATGCCTTCCTCAATCGGCTACTTCGTGTCTGTATAGTGTAGCGAGTCTGCGAGCGTGATGAAAATGTCATTTTCAGTCGCCCACTGACGCTACGGTCGGAAAACAAAATGTTAAAATACCATTTTCGGTCCGGCGGCGCTGCGTTAACTGTAAATATCAGCGGCAAATTTGCGCAGATAAATGTTTGAACAGGCTAAATTTTACAGCTTTTACCGCTTTGCGACGATTGAAACAAAAAAGGCCTTACTTTTTAGTAAAGAGTTCGATTAGAATCGTCCTGACTGACTGCCCAGGCGCAGATCTCCTTATTTAGCCATGCTCTTGCCACTGGCGGGAGCACAAACTGTTAATGGTAAAGATGCGTTTACTCATCACGTTGCTGATGCTGGCCTTTGCCCAGCTGTTTATGTCTGTGGCGCACGCATCGCCACACGCTGCCGTTAAAGCGGACCACCACAAAGCAGACAGCGCCACGCCTGCTCGTGAAGACGATCGCCGCAAGCGCCGCCCGGTGAAAACCTCTACACGTAAAGTAAAAGAAGCCAGCCCAACCAAAAGCCGTTCGCCCCTTGCTAAAAAGTTTAAGCTGCGCAAAAAAACGCAGACCGTCGCCGCTGCGCTGCCGCCCAAGAAACGCTATGGTCGTCATCGCTTGCGCAACGAAGAGACGGAAGCCTTAACCAGCGGCTCGGCCTCAGCCCCGCTTAAGCTCAGCAAAGCGCATCGCGCCCGCTATCAGAAAGCCCGCGAAACGGCGATGAGCAAGCTGATGAACCAGCTGGGCAAGCCCTATCTCTGGGGCGGCACCTCGCCCAAGACCGGTTTCGACTGTAGCGGTCTGGTCTGGTATGCCTATAAAGATCTGGTGAAGTTTAAGATCCCTCGCACCGCTAACGAAATGTACCATCTGCGGGATGCGGCTTCGATCAAGCGCAACGAGCTGGAAAAAGGCGATCTGGTATTTTTCAGCATCAACGGCCGCGCCTCGGCGGATCACGTTGGCGTTTACCTGGGCAACGGCAAGTTTATCCAGTCGCCGCGTACCGGCAAGGATATCCAGGTGAGTATGCTCAGCGAAGATTACTGGGAGCAGCACTACGTCGGCGCTCGCCGCGTCATGACGCCGAAAACTATCCGCTAGCCCACTCAGCAGGCTGGAGGCCCGGATCGCGCAAACGATCCGGGCCGGTTTACTCTTATTTGCGCAAAATTTTCGCCTGTTGCCCTAAAACCCTCGTGTTCTGCGCCTGCTCTTGTTAGAATCCACGGTTTGTTGCGCAACAGGCATTTAGCCGACATGACGCTCTGCTCAAGTCTGTTTCGCCACCCTGAACTCCCTCCTGGTATAACCATTCCGCAACAAATTATGCGCAACTTATATCAGGATTATCATCATTCCAGGCAATCGTTTAACAAACCGCTTTTCAGTGACTTATTGAACAGCGCAGGAGTCTTTTTCCATGGCAACCATAAAAGATGTGGCCAAACGCGCCGGTGTCTCAACCACCACGGTGTCCCACGTCATTAATAAAACCCGCTTTGTCGCTGAAGACACGCGGGAAGCCGTCTGGGCAGCGATCAAAGCGCTGCACTATTCGCCCAGCGCCGTGGCCCGCAGCCTGAAGGTCAATAACACCAAAACCATTGGCCTGCTGGCGACCTCCAGCGAGGCGCCCTATTTCGCCGAAATTATTGAGGCGGTCGAACACAGCTGTTTTGCCAAAGGCTATACGCTGATTTTGGGCAACGCGCATAACGAACTGGAAAAGCAGCAGGCCTATCTGTCGATGATGGCGCAAAAACGCGTCGATGGCCTGCTGGTTATGTGCGCCGAGTACCCGGATGAGCTGATTAAGATGCTGGAAGATCACCGCAACATCCCGATGGTCGTCATGGACTGGGGCGAGTCGCGCGGCGATTTTACCGACACTATTCTCGATAACGCTTTTGAAGGCGGTTATCTGGCAGGCCGCTATCTGATCGATCGCGGCCACCGCGATATCGGCGTGATCCCGGGCCATATGGAGCGCAATACCGGCGGCGGTCGTCATGCCGGCTTCCTCAAGGCGCTGAACGAAGCGGGGATTACGCTGCGCGAAGAGTGGCTGGTTCAGGGCGATTTTGAGCCGGAATCGGGCTATCGCGCTATGCAGCAGCTGCTGGCGCAAAAACAGCGTCCTACCGCGGTATTCTGCGGCGGCGATGTAATGGCAATGGGCGCGATTTGCGCCGCAGACGAGATGGGCCTGCGCGTACCGCAGGATATTTCGGTGATCGGGTATGATAACGTGCGCAACTCGCGCTACTTTACCCCCGCGCTGACTACCGTCCACCAGCCGAAAGAGCGTCTGGGCGCAACGGCCTTCAATATGCTGCTCGATCGTATTACCAGCAAACGCGAAGAGCCGCAGACGATTGAAGTGCATCCGACGCTGATTGAACGTCGCTCCGTAGCGGACGGCCCTTTCCTCGACTACCGTCGCTAAGCGCACGGGCGGCCATCTGCCGCCCGTCTTTTACGCCTCCCGCAGCCATTCGCTGTTCAGCGTTTCCGTTTCGCCTAAATAATCCAGCAGCCAGCGCAGCGCTGGCGACGCCTGCTGTTCCGACCAGCTGACGCAGCAGGGGCTATCCGGAAAAGGCGGATCCAGCCTCAGTTCGCACAGCGAGCCGTTTTGCAGCAGCGGTTGCGCAAGATGCCCCGGCACCATGCCGACACACAGCCCGGCCAGCAGGCAATCAAACGCGCTCTCCCAGTCCGGCGCGACCAGCCGTCGCTGATTATCCAGCGTCCAGGTGGTTCTTTTCGGCAGCGCGCGCGAGGTATCTTCCAGCACCAGCGAAGGCCACTCCCGGATCGCCTCCTCGCTAACCTTCTCCCGGTGTTGCGCAAGCGGATGATCCGCCTTCACCACGCAGCGCCAGTTGAGCATTCCCATATTGCGAAAAGCGAAGCGTCCGCCGACCGGAATAGCCTGCGTCGCGCCTATCGCCACGTCGACCCGGCCGTCGGCCAGTGCATCCCATACGCCGTTGAATACTTCCGGCGAAAGATGCAGTTCCATATCGGGAAAATGTCGGTAAAAATCCACCACCAGCTGGCGCGTACGCGCGGTTTTAACAATGCGATCGACGGCAATATTCAGCTGGCCGCGCCAGCCGTTGGCGACCTGCTGACACTGGCGTCGCGTGGCAAGCATTTTTTTGATAACACTCCGCCCTTCCTGGATAAAGACCTCGCCCGCCGCCGTTAAGACCACGTCCCGGTGACGCCGCTCGAACAGCGGCACCGCCAGCCACTCTTCCAGCTGGCGCACGGTATAGCTGATGGCGGACGGAACGCGATGCAGCTCCGCCGCTGCGGCGGTAAAGCTGCCGGTTCGGGCGACCGCATCAATCACCTCAAGCGAGTGTTCTGACCACATATTCTTCCTGCAAAATTTTTGAACGCAAGACGCAAATATTACCGTTTCACAACCGCTATCGCACTCTTTTACACTGCCGTCCGCTATTCACCTGATAAAAAAGAGCAAAATCTCATGCCGTCGAAAGGATTTTTACTTTACCTCGCGCTGCTCAGCGTTGCGGGTTTTCTTGCCACCGATATGTATCTGCCCGCCTTTACGGCGATGCAGCAGGATTTGCAAACCGAAGCGGGCGTCATCAGCGCCAGCCTCAGTCTGTTCCTGGCCGGGTTTGCCAGCGCGCAGCTGTTCTGGGGGCCGCTTTCCGACCGCATTGGCCGCAAGCCGGTGCTGTTGATGGGGCTGGGGCTGTTTGCCGTCAGCTGCGGCGCAATGTGGTGGGCGGAATCCACCACCATGCTGCTGACGCTGCGCTTTTTACAGGCGGTAGGCATTTGCGCCGCCGCCGTCAGCTGGCAGGCGCTGGTGATCGATCGCTATTCCGGCGCGCAGGCCAACCGCGTGTTTGCCACTATTATGCCGCTGGTGGCGCTGTCGCCGGCGTTGGCCCCGCTGCTGGGTGCCTGGCTGCTGAACCACTTTGCCTGGCGGTCGATTTTCCTGGCGCTGCTGCTGCTGGCCCTGATCCTGCTGGTCGCCACGCTTTTTCTGTCGACGCCTGCTCCAAAAGAGCATAAGGAAGAGGCGAAAGTGGGTTTCTTCACGCTGCTGAAGTCGCCGATCTGGAGCGGCAACGTGCTGATTTACGCCGCCTGCTCCGCCAGCTTTTTCGCCTGGCTGACCGGTTCGCCATTTATTCTGGCCGAACTGGGCATGTCGCCGGGCGATATCGGCCTTAGCTACGTGCCGCAGACGCTGGCCTTTCTCGCCGGCGGCTACGGCTGTCGGGCACTGCTGAAGCAGACCGAAGGCGCTTCGCTGCTGCCCTGGCTGCTGACGCTGTATGCCCTCAGCGTGGGCGCGTTTTTCATCGCCGCACAGGTGGAAACGCCTTCGACCTGGGCGCTGCTGCTGCCGTTTTGCGGTATGGCGCTGGCCAACGGCGCTATCTATCCGATTGTGGTGGCGAATGCGCTGCTGCCTTTTCCGCAGGCCAGCGGTAAAGCAGCCGCGCTGCAAAACACGCTGCAGCTTGGTCTCTGCTTCGTCGCCAGCATGATTGTTTCCGGTTTTATTGCTAACCCGCTCGCCACCACGTCGCTGGTCATGCTCAGTACTGTGTTTTTGACAATTATTGGCTATATTTTACAAAGGACGACGTTAGCCAACGCTCCCCTGACCCACGCTCAGAGCCGTCGTTAACTGGCTGAATCTATTTAGTTAGCGTCCTAACGATAAGGCGTTGAATATTGCCTGAGGTGAGCATATACTCAATTTCAGGCAATAATTCATAACAACTTTGTATCATTTTTTTGATTCCTGACAGGGTTGTCCGGGTGTTCTCTTTTGTGGCAGGCGTCACCCTCATTCTGTAGGTTTCAGTTCAATCCTCTGTAACGCCGGATATCAGGCGCACGGCTAAGCGTGCGTTTTCTCAAACCCTGTGGAAATTGATGATTCTTTTTCTCAGGTTTCAATCACGAAGGGTGATGGAGAAGCTATGAGTTCATCGTGTATAGAAGAAGTGAGCCTGGAAGAAAATCAGTGGTATCGAATCGCCCAGGAAATGTTACGCAACGCGGATATCGAAATTAACGGCACCCGTCCCTGGGATATTCAGGTGACCCATCCCGATTTTTTTAAACGCGTGATGCAGGAAGGGTCGCTGGGCCTGGGCGAAAGCTATATGGACGGCTGGTGGGAGTGCGAGCAGCTGGATATGTTTTTTCACCGCGTGCTGCTGGCTAAGCTGGATCAGCAGCTTCCTCGCCATTTTAAAGATACGCTGCGCATCGCCGCCGCGCGCCTCACTAATCTGCAATCCCGCAAGCGCGCCTGGATTGTCGGCAAAGAGCATTATGACCTTGGTAATGACCTTTTTACGCTGATGCTTGACCCCTACATGCAATACTCCTGCGGCTACTGGAAAGAGGCGGAAACGCTGGAGCAGGCGCAGCAGGCTAAATTAAAAATGATCTGCGAGAAACTTCAGCTGGAACCCGGTATGTCGCTGCTTGATATCGGCTGCGGCTGGGGCGGGCTGGCGGCTTATGCGGCGCGGCATTACAACGTCAAGGTGACTGGCGTGACGATCTCCGCCGAGCAGCAGAAGCTGGCGCAGCAACGTGGTGAAGGGCTGGACGTCACCATCCTGCTACAGGATTACCGTGACCTCGATCAGCAGTTTGACCGCATCGTTTCCGTTGGTATGTTTGAGCACGTCGGGCCAAAAAATTACGCCACTTATTTTAACGTGGTCGATCGCAATCTGAAGCCGGACGGCATCTTTTTGCTGCATACCATTGGTGCGAACAAAACGGACGATAATGTCGATCCGTGGATCGATAAATATATTTTCCCTAACGGCTGCCTGCCCTCCGTACGCCATATTGCCGAGGCGCACGAACCGCATTTTGTAATGGAAGACTGGCACAACTTTGGGGCGGATTACGATCTGACGCTGATGGCCTGGCACCAGCGCTTTTTAGCCGCGTGGCCGCAGCTGGCGGATAAATATGGCGAACGCTTTAAGCGCATGTTCAGCTACTACCTTAACGCCTGTGCGGGCGCTTTCCGCGCGCGGGATATTCAGCTCTGGCAGGTGGTCTTTACCCACGGTAAAGAGGGCGGATTGCGGGTGCCGCACTAGCGGACAAGGTCGGCCACTAAGCTGACCTTGTTTATTACTCTTCCGGCTGAATTTCCGCAGCGGCCGCCGCCAGCAGCGCCGCTTCACGCTGCGCCAGCACGCGCTCAACGGTTTCCACAATCGCCTGGGTATGCGGATCGATTTCAATATTCACTCTGTCGCCCAGCCGCTTGCCGCCCAGCGTGGTTCTTGCCAGCGTTTCCGGGATCAGATGCACGCAGAATTTGCTTTTGGTGACTTCGCCAACCGTCAGGCTGATGCCGTCAATCCCAATAAAGCCTTTGTGCAGAATATATTTCATCTGCTCGCTGTCCTGCGGCTTAAACCATATTTCGCGGTTATTTTCAGACGTCAGGATTTTGCAGATTTCGGCGGTAGTCATAATATGACCGGACATTAAATGGCCGCCGATTTCATCGCTGAATTTCGCCGCGCGCTCTACGTTAACAATATCGCCGGGCTTTAAATCCCCCAGGTTGGTAATACGCAGCGTCTCTTTTACCAGGTCAAAACTGACGCGGTTGCCGTCAACCCCGGTCACCGTCAGGCAACAGCCATTGTGAGATACGGAAGCGCCCAGCTCCAGTCCCGGCAGCAGCTCGTCCGGCAGGCGGACAATATGCGTGCGAAAATTCGGTTTCTCTTCAATTGCCAACACCTCTGCGGTGCCCTGCACAATACCGGTAAACATAATTATGACCTCGGTGGATTTTTCGCTATTCTTGTCTGATCTTAAAACTATACCAAATAGTCTTTCTCCCTTCAGTTAAAAAACAGGTGTATATGTGCAGAAGTATCTGACCGAGGCGCGTCAATTGCTGGCGCTGGCAATTCCGGTAATTTTTGCGCAGGTTGCGCAAACCGCTATGGGCTTTGTGGATACGGTGATGGCCGGCGACGTCAGCGCAACGGATATGGCTGCCGTTGCGGTCGGCACATCTATCTGGCTGCCCGCCATTCTGTTCGGCCACGGTTTGCTGCTTTCGCTCACGCCGGTTGTGGCGCAGTACAACGGCTCGGGCCGCCGCGATCGTATCGCTTTCCAGGTTCGTCAGGGGTACTGGCTGGCCGCCTTCGCTTCCCTGCTGGTTATGGTTGTGCTGTATAACGCCGGCTATGTTATCCGTTCTATGCAAAATATCGATCCCGTGATGGCGGATAAAGCCGTAGGCTATCTTCATGCGCTGCTGTGGGGAGCCCCGGGTTATCTTTTTTTCCAGACCGCGCGCAACCAGTGCGAAGGCCTCGCCAAAACCAAGCCGGGCATGGTGATGGGTTTTCTCGGGCTGCTGGTGAATATTCCGGTTAACTATATTTTTATCTACGGCCATTTCGGGATGCCCGCGCTTGGCGGCGTCGGCTGCGGCGTGGCGACGGCGTCCGTGTACTGGGTAATGTTTATCGCGATGAAAATATGGGTTTCGCGCGCCTCTTCCATGCGCGATATCCGCCTGGCGGATCGGTTCAGTCCGCCCGATGCGAAAGCGCTTTCCCGCCTCTTTAAACTCGGCCTTCCCGTCGCGCTGGCGCTGTTCTTTGAGGTGACGCTGTTCGCCGTCGTCGCGCTGCTGGTGTCGCCGATGGGCATCGTCGAGGTGGCGGGTCACCAGATAGCGCTGAACTTTAGCTCGCTGATGTTTGTACTGCCGCTTTCTCTTGGCGCAGCCACCACTATCCGCGTGGGTTTCCGGCTTGGTCAGGGCTCGACCGAAGGCGCTCGCGTAGCGGCATGGACGGCGCAGGGCGTGGGCATGTCGCTGTCGCTGCTGACGGCGCTGTTCACGGTGGTGTTTCGCGAGCAAATCGCGCTGCTTTATAATCAGAATCCGGCCGTGGTGGCGCTGGCGGCTCAGCTGATGCTGCTGGCCGCAATTTATCAGTTTTCCGATTCGATTCAGGTTATCGGCAGCGGCATTCTGCGCGGCTATAAAGATACGCGCGCCATCTTTTTTATCACTTTTATCGCTTACTGGGTGCTGGGCCTGCCCAGCGGTTACATTCTGGCATTAACGGACTGGGTGGTGGCGCCGATGGGCCCGGCGGGCTTCTGGACAGGCTTTATTATTGGCCTGACCTCCAGCGCGATTATGATGGTCTGGCGTATTCTGCGGTTGCAGCGGCAGCCTGAAGCGCAGCTGCTGGCACGCGCGGCCCGCTAACATCTTCATTTAAACCGGATGTTTAAAAATGCTGCGCTTCGCACAGTTGCGCAGCAGTCGCACCGAAAATAGCGATTTCTGCTTGCAAGCCGCCAGGGCTGTCGTTAATATTCGTCCCCGCTGTCACTCAGACAGCATGATGCGTTCTTAGCTCAGTTGGTTAGAGCACCACCTTGACATGGTGGGGGTCGGAGGTTCGAGTCCTCTAGAACGCACCACAGTGCGTCCGTAGCTCAGTTGGTTAGAGCACCACCTTGACATGGTGGGGGTCGGTGGTTCGAGTCCACTCGGACGCACCATCTTGCGTTCTTAGCTCAGTTGGTTAGAGCACCACCTTGACATGGTGGGGGTCGGAGGTTCGAGTCCTCTAGAACGCACCATCTTCTGCTTTCTCCCGTCACGTCTTTCCACGCCGCTGTTTTGTGTAATCACTTGTTTCAACGCGCTATTTATCTCCCATAAT
Source organism: Erwinia plantamica (assembly GCF_043420595.1). Taxonomy (NCBI): domain Bacteria; kingdom Pseudomonadati; phylum Pseudomonadota; class Gammaproteobacteria; order Enterobacterales; family Erwiniaceae; genus Erwinia; species Erwinia plantamica. The sequence continues at coordinate 197,188 of NZ_JBGCUC010000009.1, read as the reverse complement.
CTTTCGCTTCGGTCTGCTGCTTTTTCCCGTAACGCTTTGCTTCACCGCGCTGCCCTTTCTCGCGCCCGAATGGCTCTTTCTGCGCCCGGCCACCGCCTTTTTTTGCGCAACAATCTGATCTGGTGCAAGCTTTCCCCCGTTCCGGCCTACTTTTTAATTGGTTTTCAATGGGCTGAGTAGCTATAATACGAAACGTTGTTTCACTTGAATGGTTTCAGCGTATGGTTGGCCCTTTAGCAAAAACGATAGCTGGTTGCGCAACCGATCTTTGCGCCTGCGCCAAAACCGCGTTTAAACTTCCTCTGCACGCTTTTTTTCTGTCACCTATCCTTAAGCTGTATCGCAGTTCGCCGCTCGGGCGGTCGCACCCCCAATCACCGGGATTACGCTTTATTTCATCCATCACAACTTAACAGATGACTCGTCATGAAAAAGACCAAGATTGTTTGTACTATCGGTCCAAAAACCGAATCGGAAGAAATGTTGACCAACCTGCTGGACGCGGGCATGAACGTTATGCGTCTGAATTTCTCTCACGGCGATTACGATGAGCACGGTAAGCGTATCGCTAACCTGCGCGCGGTGATGAGCAAAACCGGCAAGCAGGCCGCTATTCTGCTGGACACCAAAGGGCCAGAAATTCGTACCATGAAGCTGGAAGGCGGCGCGGACGTGTCGTTGAAAGCCGGTCAGACCTTTACCTTCACCACCGACCAGTCCGTTATCGGCAACAGCGAGCGCGTGGCGGTGACCTATTCTGGCTTCACTTCCGATCTCTCTATCGGCAACACCGTCCTGGTGGACGATGGCCTGATCGGCATGGAAGTCACCGAAGTGACCGAAAACCACGTGGTTTGTAAGGTACTGAACAACGGCGATCTGGGCGAAAACAAAGGCGTTAACCTGCCTGGCGTTTCTATCCAGCTGCCAGCGCTGGCCGAAAAAGACAAGCGTGACCTGATTTTTGGTTGCGAACAGGGCGTGGATTTTGTTGCCGCCTCCTTTATCCGCAAGCGTTCTGACGTGCTGGAAATTCGCGAGCACCTGAAGCAGAACGGCGGCGAGCATATTCAGATCATCTCTAAAATTGAAAATCAGGAAGGCCTGAACAATTTTGATGAGATCCTGGACGCTTCCGACGGCATCATGGTGGCGCGCGGCGACCTGGGTGTGGAAATCCCGGTTGAAGAGGTGATTTTCGCGCAGAAGATGATGATCAAGAAATGTAACCGCGCACGCAAAGTGGTAATTACCGCTACGCAGATGCTGGACTCGATGATCAAAAACCCACGCCCTACCCGTGCAGAAGCGGGCGACGTGGCTAACGCCATCCTGGACGGCACCGATGCGGTTATGCTCTCTGGCGAAAGCGCCAAGGGTAAATACCCGCTGGAATCCGTCACCATTATGGCTACCATCTGCGAACGTACCGATCGCGTGATGAAAAGCCGTATCGACTCTCAGCATGACAGCCGCAAAATGCGCATCACGGAAGCCGTGTGCCGTGGCGCAGTAGAAACTGCCGAGAAGCTGGAAGCGCCGCTGATTGTGGTGGCAACCGAAGGCGGTAAGTCAGCCAAGTCCGTACGCAAATATTTCCCGAACGCGACTATCCTGGCGTTAACCACCAACGAACAGACCGCGCGTCAGCTGATCCTGAGCAAAGGCATTGTGGCGTCCGTGGTAAAAGAAATCGCTTCTACCGATGATTTTTACCGTATCGGTAAAGAAGCGGCTATCGCCAGCGGCTACGGTCGTAAAGGCGATGTCGTGGTGATGGTTTCTGGCGCACTGGTGCCAAGCGGAACCACGAATACCGCGTCTGTGCACGTTCTGTAATCAAAGATTACGCCTTGTAGTGAAAAAGCGCCCTGAGTGGCGCTTTTTTTACAGCTTAGCTCAAAGGTTTTTCTAAAAATTCCAATCGAGATTAACTATTCAATTGCGCTGTAAGGCGAGATAAGTCCGATTGAAATCGTCTGTTTTCGCTAAATTTTTTGGGCTTTTTCGTAAAGACGGTGCTTCTTTGAGCGAACGATCAAATTTAAGCACGTTCTAACCAAAAATTTATTCTCATTGGAAAAAACTTTGTGTAATACTTGTAACGCTACATGGAGATTAACTCAATCTAGAGGGTATAAATAATGAATCGTACTAAACTGGTACTGGGCGCGGTAATCCTGGGTTCTACTCTGCTGGCCGGTTGCTCAAGCAACGCTAAAATCGACCAGCTGTCTACCGACGTTCAGACTCTGAACGCTAAAGTTGACCAGCTGAGCAACGACGTGAACGCAATCCGTTCTGACGTTCAGGCTGCTAAAGACGACGCAGCACGCGCTAACCAGCGTCTGGACAACCAGGCTCACTCTTACCGTAAGTAAGAGTTCTGGTTTAAAAATGGCGCACATTGTGCGCCATTTTTTTTGCCTGTCGCCTTCACGGCTGCAGAAAGCGTTCCGGGCCGTTTATAACTGTTCCCCGTCCAGCCTCGCTTCGCGGCTGCAGAACACGTTCCCGCCCATTTTTAACTGCCCCCCATTCCAGCCCCGCTTTGCGGCTGCAGAGTGCGTTACGGGCCCTGCCCCCAGCTCTGGCCATCGCTTTGCGTTAGCGCTGAAAGCGCGAAGGCTTCAGAAAGCGTTCCAGCCCTTTTATGGCTTTCTGCCCACTTCCGCCCTCGCTTCACAAAGATAATCGCTTAAAGCGCTTCTGGGACGCTCTCAGACGCCGACGTTTCGCCCTTATTCACCAGCACCGGCAATCCCGCACGTCTTTTTAATGCTTCCTTAATAACCTGACTATCGCTCAGCGCGCTGCCTACAAATTTTTTGGTTTGCGCGGTCAGCGCAATCGGCATCGTTTGTGGATCGTCCTTCTCGCTGTGGGACAGCGGCTGATGGACTTCGATATAGCGCTTGCCGTCCGGCTCTGTGGCGTACTTAACGGGCTGATTGATAATCTGCACGCGGGTGCCTTCAGGCACGCTGTTAAACAGGTTTTCGATATCGTCAGGCCGCAGGCGGATACAGCCGGAGCTGACCCGCATCCCAATGCCGAAATCCGCGTTGGTGCCGTGGATCAGATAGTGGCCTTTGCCGTAAGCCAGGCGCAGCGCATACAGCCCCATTGGGTTATCCGGCCCGGCGGGTATGGTCGTTGGCAAGGTTTTGCCTTCCGCCGCGTAGCGCTTGCGGATATTCGGTGTGGGCGTCCAGCTGGGGTTAGGGATCTTCTGACTGATGCGCGTCACCATCGCAGGCGTGTTGGCGCCAAGCTGGCCAATGCCTATCGGGTAAACGACCACCTTATTTTCATCTTTTGGATAATAGTAGAGCCGTAGCTCGGCCACGTTGACCACGATCCCTTCCCTTTTGGTATCGGGCAGCAGCATCTGCGTAGGGATAACCAGTTTCGATCCCGCTTTCGGCAGCCAGGGATCGGTGCCGGGGTTGGCTTCCAGCATCCCTAACAGGCCCGTCTGAAAGTGCGCGGCAATGCTTTCCAGCGAGCGCCCGTCATCCGGCACGGTATAAAGCTGGTTTTCGCCAATTAAACGGCTGTCGGCGGCGGGAAGCGGATAATCGGCCGCACGCGCCAGAGAGAGGAAAAAAAATAACGAAGAGAGGAGTAGAGTTTTCATTTTTATTTCTCGCCAGGTAAACAACACTTCCCGTCATCATGACGGGAAGCCTGTCGAGAAGTGTAGCAACTTAGCGGCTGATACTGTCCTGCGCTTTCTGGCGAATAGCACGGATCATCGCTTCCAGACCCTGCGAGCGCGACGGCGTCAGGTGCTGGGTAAGCGCCAGCTCGCTGAACCACGGCCGCACGTCAAAATCGAGAATTTCCGCCGGGGTCATCTGCTGGTAAAGCACAAACACCAGGGCAATCAACCCTTTAACGATAGCGGCGTCGCTGTCGCCCTGCAGCAGCACGCGGCCCTGCTCGTCCAGTTCCATCACGATCCAGACCTGGCTCTGGCAGCCGGAAATGGTATTCTCCGGCTGGTGCAGCGAGTCCGGCAGCGCAGGCAGTTTCGCGCCCAGTTCAATCACATAGAGATACTTCTCTTCCCAGTTGGCGCAGCGGGAAAAGTTGCGAACCAGTCTCTCTTTATCGGGCAGTGTTGCCATGCAGTTCTCCTTTGCCTGGGCGGTTTAACCGCCCAGCAGCATATGTATACGTGTCAGGCCTGCCGCCAGGCGGTCGACCTCTTCCTCGCTATTATACAAAACAAAGGAAGCACGACACATCGCCGGGACGTCGTAGTGATGCATCAGCGGCATGGCGCAGTGGTGACCGGTACGAATGGCGATACCGTAGCGATCCAGGAAGCTGCCCACGTCATAGGCGTGATGCTTGCCCAGATTAAAGGCGATCACGCCTGCGCGATACTGCGGGCCGTAAATGACCAGATCCGGCACGGAGGCCAGCTTGTCCATCGCGTAGCGCATCAGCGCCTGCTCGCGCTGCGCAATGTTATCCAGCCCCAGCGCTTCCACCCATTTCAGCGCCGCGCCAAGGCCCATGATGCCGCCGGTATTCGGCGAGCCTGCCTCAAAGCGCCACGGCGCGGCGGCGTAGGTGGTGCCGGCGGTCAGGCTGACGGTGGCGATCATCGATCCGCCCCCTTCCCACGGCGGCATTTGATCCAGCATGGCTTTACGCCCGTACAGGATGCCGATGCCGGAAGGCCCGTATATTTTATGGCCGGAGAACAGATAAAAGTCGCAGTCCAGATCCTGCACGTCGACTTTTGCATGCATCACGGCCTGTGCGCCGTCAATCAGCGTAGCGACGCCTGCGGCTTTCGCCTGCGCCACCAGTTCTTTGACCGGATTAATGGTGCCCAGCACGTTGGAAACGTGCGTGACGGCCAGCATACGGGTGCGGCTATCCATCAGATTTGGCAGCGCGGCCAAATCCAGCTCGCCGTCGGCCGTCAGAGGGATAAAGCGCACTTCCGCGCCGGTGCGCTCGGCCACCATCTGCCACGGCACGATATTGGCGTGGTGTTCCATCTCGGTAATGATGATGTTGTCGCCGGGCTGCAGCTGGCTGCCGCCCCAGCTGCTGGCAACGAGGTTAATCCCCTCGGTCGTGCCCTTAACAAACACGATTTCCTCTGGCGAAGCGGCGTTAAGGAAACGCGCGGCGTGCGCGCGAACCTCTTCCATCTCCGTGGTCGCTTCGGCGCTCAGGGTGTGAATACCCCGATGCACCGCCGCATAGCCGTGCTCGTAGAAATGGCTTTCCGCATCGATCACCGCCTGCGGTTTCTGCGCGCTGGCGGCGCTGTCAAGGTAGGCCAGCGGCTGGCCATTCACTTCTCGCGCCAGAACAGGAAAATCGGCCCTGACGCGCGTCAGGTCAAAACTCATTTGATGCCTCCGGGGAAGCGCTGTGCGATACGCTGCATCACCGCCTCCTTGAGTACCTCGTCCGTGATGGCTTCGGTAAGCTCGGCGGCAAAGGCGTAGATAATCATGCGCTGAGCAGATTCTTCGCTGATGCCGCGAGCGCGCAGATAGAACATCTGTTCGTCGTCGATACGGCCAATGGTCGCGCCGTGGCTGCACTTCACGTCGTCAGCATAGATTTCCAGCTGCGGCTTGGTGTCCACTTCCGCCAGACGTCCCAACAGCAGGTTGTTGTTGGTCATCTGGCCATCGGTTTTCAGCGCGTGCTTCGCCACTTCGATCTTGCCGTTGAACACCGCACGGGCTTTGTCACGCACGATGGTTTTATGCAGCTGACGGCTCTGGCAGTAGCCTTTGTTGTGCTCCAGATAGGTTCGGCTGTCGCACACTTCTTTCTCTACCGGCAGCATCAGGCTGTTGATCGACAGCTCGGTGCCTTCGCCGTTCAGCTGCGTGCTGGTATTGTGACGGGCCAGCCCGCTGCCCAGCAGGAAGCTGTGGCTCTGCACGCGCGCATCACGTTCGATCAGCAGATCGTTATGCGCAAAATGGTTGCTGCTTGCGTGCTCGAAAGCCAGCTTGTAGTGCGTCAGTCGCGCATTATTGCCTACGGTCGCGGTAAAGCGAGCGCCGGTAAAGTGCGTGCTTTCATTCAGGCTGACGTAATGCTCGATAATCGTCGCCTCTGCGCCGTCGTCCAGCTGCAGATGGTGACGATAATGCGAGGTGTTCATCTCGTCCTGCGCGCTGCCGCTGCTGATATGCAGCAGGTAAACGGCACGTTCGGCCGATTTGCCGCGCGGCAGATGGATAGTGGTCACCTCTTCCGCCAGGCTTTCCGTCAGGTGCAGGAAAACTTCAGGCTGGATCGGTGCGCTCAGCTCGCGGCGGCCTGCGGCAATCTGAATATCAAACTGATCCCAGCTGCTGTCGCTCAGCTGCGCGTTGAACCGGCCATCGACGAAAACCAGTTTAATCGCGTCGATATTCAGCGCCAGCGCGGCAACGTCCGCTGCGCTCAGCTCGGCGGCCGTCGGCAGCACGAAGTTGTGCGCCAGCAGGCCATCCAGCGGCGTATATTTCCAGTTCTCATGCTTGCGCGTCGGCAGTCCTAAACGCAGCACCTGCTGCCAGTGCTGCTGAGCCTGCAAAGAACGCTGCTCGCCCTGGGTCTCGAACAGGTGATGCCACTGCTGCAGGGCGTTTTCACTATTCCTGTTCGGTAAGCCAGCCATAGCCTTGCTCCTCCAGTTGTTTCACCAGCGAGAAATCGCCTGATTTCACGATTTTTCCCTGATAGAGCACGTGCACAAAGTCAGGCTTGATGTAGTCCAGGATACGCTGGTAGTGCGTGACGATAATAAAAGCGCGCTTGCCGTCACGCAGCGTGTTCACGCCGTTTGAAACGATTTTCAGCGCATCGATATCCAGACCGGAGTCGGTTTCGTCAAGGATGCAAAGCTCCGGCTCCAGCGCCGCCATTTGCAAAATGTCGTTGCGTTTTTTCTCGCCGCCGGAGAAGCCGACGTTGACTGAACGGGTCAGCAGATCTTCCGGCATTTTCAGCAGGTGAATTTTGTCTTCGATAAAGTCCTGGAAGTCGAAACGATCCAGCGATTCCTGGTCGCGATATTTACGCACGGCGTTGACTGCCGTTTGCAGGAAAAACTGGTTGCTGACGCCAGGGATTTCCACAGGGTACTGGAAAGCCATAAAGATGCCTTCGCCCGCGCGATCTTCCGGCGACAGCTCCAGCAGATCTTTGCCTTTGAACTCAATGGAGCCGCCGGTGATTTCATACTCTTCGCGGCCCGCCAGCGTCGCGGAAAGCGTACTTTTCCCTGAGCCGTTCGGCCCCATAATCGCGTGGACTTCGCCCGGCTTCACCTCAAGGTTCAGGCCGCGCAGGATCTCTTTGTCTTCGATACTTACCTGTAAATCTTTAATGCTTAACATAATCTTTCCTGGGCAATACCTCTCGGCATTGCGCAAAATGAATAAGCAGCGGGGATCAGCCCACGCTGTGTTCGAGGCTGATCGCCAGCAGTTTTTGCGCTTCCACCGCAAATTCCAGCGGCAGCTCGGAGAAAACGTCCTTGCAGAAGCCGTTGACGATCATGGAGATCGCATCGTCTTCGCTGATGCCGCGCTGCAGGCAGTAGAACAGCTGATCTTCGCCAATGCGCGAGGTCGTCGCCTCGTGTTCCAGCTGCGCGGTGTTGTTGCGCGCTTCCACATATGGGAAGGTGTGCGCACCGCACTCTGCGCCAATCAGCATGGAGTCGCACTGCGTAAAGTTACGGGCATTGGTCGCCGTCGGCATTATTTTTACCAGGCCACGATAGGTGTTCTGGCTTTTACCCGCCGAAATCCCCTTGGAGATAATGGTGGATTTGGTGTTTTTGCCGATATGGATCATCTTGGTGCCGGTATCGGCCTGCTGATGTCCGCTGGTCAGCGCCACCGAGAAGAACTCGCCCACGGAGTTATCGCCGCGCAGGATCACGCTTGGATATTTCCAGGTGATCGCCGAGCCGGTTTCCGACTGCGTCCAGGACATCTTGCTGTTTTCGCCTTCGCACAGCGCGCGCTTGGTCACGAAGTTCAGGATGCCGCCTTCCGCTTCGCCGCCGGCGAACCAGTTCTGCACGGTAGAATATTTTACTTCCGCATCTTTATGGATGATGACTTCCACCACCGCCGCGTGCAGCTGATAGCTGTCGCGCACCGGCGCGGAGCAGCCTTCGATATAGCTGACGTAGCTGCCTTCATCGGCAATCAGAATGGTGCGCTCGAACTGGCCGGTTTTCGCCGCGTTGATGCGGAAATAGGTGGACAGCTCCATTGGGCAGCGTACCCCTTTCGGGATGTAAACGAAGGTGCCGTCTGACGCTACCGCCGAGTTCAGCGCCGCGAAGAAGTTATCGTTGGCCGGCACCACGGTGCCCAGATACTGTTTTACCAGCTCAGGGTGATCGTGGATCGCTTCGCCAAAGGAACAGAAAATAATGCCCTGCTCCGCCAGCTTGCCGCGATAGGTGGTTGACACCGACACGGAGTCGAAAATGGCGTCTACGGCCACTTCCTGCCCTTCGCGTACCGGCACGCCCAGCTGTTTAAAGGCGTTTTCCACTTCTTCCGTCAGGTAGTTCGGCGCCGCGGCGCCGGAAGTCTGCTGTGCGCCAGGCTCTGAGGCGCAGCTGTCATCGCAGCTGCCGCAGGACGGTGCGGAATAGTAGCTGTAATCCTGATAGTTCAGTGACTTATAGTTAGCTTTCAGCCAGTGTGGCTCTTCCATCTCCAGCCAGGCCGCGTAGGCTTTCAGGCGGAAATCAAGCATCCACTCCGGCTCATTGCGTTTAGCAGAGATCGCACGCACCACATCCTCATTGATGCCGTTGGCGAACTCCTCGGTTTGCAGCTGAGTGAAGAATCCTTCCTTGTACTTCTGGCGGCTTCCTTCCCAGACCTGCACGTCGTCTGATGTATCAGTATTTCGGGACATAAAATTTACTCAACGCCAAAGCTCTCACCACAGCCACAGGCGTGTTGAGCTTTAGGATTATTAAATTTGAAAATCTGGTTCAGGCCTTCACGAACGAAATCGACTTCGGTTCCGTCGATAAAAGGCATAGCCTGCAGCGGCACATAAAGATTCGCGCCGTTATGGGTAAACACTAAATCATCTGACGCAGGCTCTTTAATCAAATCCATGGTGTAGCCGAATCCGGCGCAGCCGGACGTCTTAACGCCCAGCTTTAAACCCTTAACGTGCGGGTCGCTGGCGGACAGCGCGATGATTTGCTGTGCGGCGCTGTCGGTAAGCGTCAGTCCTTTCCAGACGAAATCGTCCGGCGAAAAAGAAGCGGTCGTTGCTGATGGCATAACATTACCTCGCGAGTCGGTAGCCCTGCGGGCTGATACCCCTATGTTAGTGATAATGATTGTCTCTTCAACCTCTTGTTTTGCAGGGATTAAGGCCAACCGGGCTTTTTTGGGCCTCTTTATTCAGTTTAGACCCTGTGAAGAGGTTTGCGATGTGTGTCACGCAGTGATTTAACGAAATGGTAACACATTGAAAAGCAGCCAGTAAATATCAGCCGCGCTGCGCTAAGCAGGAATAATAGTTATTTTACCTCTTTCATCCTTAACGCGTATTGTTATTACCAATTTATCTGAGAGGCAGCATAAATCGATAAAAATTTTTTGCGCCAGCGTTGAATAATGCGCCAGTTATAATATGATAATGATTATCATTAGCGTGAATGGGTCCCGGAATGAATCTGACGATGAGTGCCTGGCTGCAACATAAAATTGATGAATACAAGTTTTCCATCCGGGATATCACCGTTGATTACACTATGGCGCAGGCCAAAGTGAATCGGCCTGAATGCACCCTGGAACAGCTGCGTAAGTTTAACGATACCTGTCTTGATATGGCCGAACTCTGCCAGCTAAACGGCGATGACCAGAGCTATCTGCACGCGCTCGGCAGGCTGCATCAACGTCTGTTGCAGGAATTGGGCAATCCCGAGCGGGAACGCCTCTTCCGTATGCAAGCCTGGCAGCTGGCGCGCCACTCGCTTACCCGTCTGTGCCATCAGCTCGCGCTGAGCGGCGAATGGGATAAGGCGACCGCGCTGCAAAATGAGTTTGTGCGCAAAGCCTCGCGAATTATGTAGCTCGCCGCCAGAACAGACCATTATACCCTGGCGGCGTGAAGATATCTGCTCTGGCATTACCGAACGCTGCTTAAAGCAGCTCCAGCAGCGCCTGTAAAGGATGCCGCATGCCGTTACCCTCGAGGCGTTTCACCTGGCTGCGGCACGAATAGCCGGTCGCCAGGCAGCGCTGGCGCGGCAGTTTTTGCAGCGCCTGATGCCATGACAGCTCATAAATACCCAGCGAGTTAGCCAGATTTTTTGTTTCATGCCCGTACGTGCCCGCCATACCGCAGCAGCCTACGCTGACGTTTTCCAGTTTTGCGCCAAAGCGCGCGAATATCCCTGCCCACTGCTGGCTGGATGCGGGTAGCGCAGTGACTTCCGTACAGTGGCCGAACAGATACCAGGCTTCGCCGCTTTGCGGGACGGGCTGGCGCGCCGGCAGCGCATTTTGCAGCCATTCATGCACCAGCTGCACGTGGAAGTCGCCGCGTTTTTCGCCAAGGATCTCTTTGTATTCGTCGCGGTAGCAAAGCACCAGCGCCGGATCGACGCCGACCATCGGCAGCTGGAGTTTCGCCACGCGATTAAGAAAATCCGCCGTTTTCTGCGCGGTTCTGGCGAAGCGCTGTAAAAAGCCTTTGATATGTTGCGCCTTGCCGTTGGGCGAGAAAGGCAGCACCACCGGCCGATAGCCAAGCTTCTCCACCAGCGTCACAAAATCGCTGACCAGCCTGGCTTCGTAATAGCTGGTAAACGGATCCTGCACGATCAGCACATGCTGCGCGCGCTGCGTTTCGCTCATTGCCTCAAGCTGCTCCAGGGTGGTGGTCACCGCCCGCTGCCCGGCCAGCTGCTGCTTCAGATTGGGCGAGGAAAGCAGCGGCAGATCGACCATGCCGATATGATCCTTACTCAGCTTGCGCACCAGCGGCTGGCGTAAAAAGAAGTTAAAGAACGTGGGCGCTTTTGCCATCAGCGGCGCGTAGCTTTCCACGCCGGCGACCAGGTGATCGCTGACCGGACGCAGATAGCGGGTGTGGTAAAGCTGCAGGAAACGGGAACGGAAGCCGGGCACGTCGATTTTTATCGGACACTGGGTGGAACAGGCTTTACAGGCCAGACAGCCCGACATCGCCTCTTTCACCTCGTGCGAGAAATCATATTCGCCGCGCTTCGCGTGCCAGCTGTTGCGGGTGCGCTCGATCATGCCGCGTAGGCTGACTTTCGCCTGGGGCAGCGAGCGTTCCAGCGCCAGCGGATCGACGCCCTGCTCCGCCAGCAGCCGCAGCCATTCGCGGGTCAGCGTGGCGCGGCCTTTCGGCGAGTGAATACGATTGCCGGTGATTTTCATCGACGGACACATCGGGCTGCGCACGTCAAAATTAAAACACAGACCGTTGCCGTTGCACTCCATCGCGCCGCGCCAGTCGCTGCGCACGTTGACCGGAATTTGACGATCGAAGGTGCCGCGCTTTACCGCATCCACTTTCATCATCGGCTCGTCAACGCCCAGGGGCGCACAAATTTTCCCCGGATTAAGCCGGTTATCGGCATCGAAGGCCGCCTTGATGCGGCGCAGGTCGTTGTATAACGCTTCGCCAAAAAACGCCGGGCTGTATTCGGCACGGAAGCCTTTGCCGTGTTCACCCCACAGCAGGCCGCCGTAGCGCGCCGTCAGCGCCACCACCTCGTCGGAGATTTGCTTCATCAGCATTTCCTGCTGTGGATCGCACATATCCAGCGCGGGGCGCACGTGCAGCACGCCCGCATCGACATGGCCAAACATGCCGTAGCTCAGGTTGTGGCTGTCCAGCAGCTGGCGGAACTCGACGATATAGTCCGCCAGATGCTGCGGCGGCACACAGGTATCTTCGACGAAAGGGATCGGTTTGGCGCGGCCTTTGGCGTTGCCGAGCAGCCCGACCGCTTTTTTACGCATGGCGTAAATGCGCTCAATACCGCCAATATCGTTGCACAGCTGATAGCCGATAATACCCGCCTCGCCGGCCGCCATCAGGCTTTCCAGCCGCTGGCAAAGTGAGGCGACCTGACCGTCGATCAGCGCCTTATCGTCTCCGGCGAACTCAACAATATTCAGCCCCAGCATTTCCTGGTCCGGCACGTTGGCGATCAGCTCGCTGACCGAATGCCAGACGATATCTTCCCGTGCCAGGTTCAGCACCTTTGAATCAACCGTTTCAACCGACAGCGCCTGCGCCTCCACCATAAAAGGTGCGCTGCGCAGCGCCGAGTCGAAGGAATCATATTTGATATTGACCAGCCGTCGCACTTTGGGGATCGGCATGATGTTCAGGCGGGCTTCGGTAATAAAAGCCAGCGTGCCTTCTGCGCCGCACAGCAGACGGGTTAAATCCACCTGCTGCAAATCGTCGCTGATGGCGTGGCGCAGATCGTAGCCGGTCAAAAAGCGGTTGAGCTTTGGAAACTTCTCAACAATAAGGTCACGGCGATCGCGGCAGCATTCCAGTACCGTGCGATAGATTTCGCCCTCGCGCGTTTGCTCCGCCGCCAGCTGCTCCGCCACGCCTGTCGGGATTGCCCGCGTATCCAGCAAGTCGCCGCCCAGCAGCACCGCGCGCAGCCCTAAAACGTGATCGGAGGTTTTGCCATAAACCAGCGAGCCTTGCCCTGACGCATCGGTATTAATCATGCCGCCGAGCGTGGCGCGGTTGCTGGTGGAGAGTTCCGGCGAGAAGAAGTAGCCCAGCGGTTTCAGGGCGGCGTTGAGCTGGTCTTTGATCACCCCCGCCTCTACTTTTACCCATCCCTGCTCCACATTGATGTCCAGAATGCGGTTCATATAGCGGGACATATCGACCACGATGCCCTGATTCAGCGCCTGGCCGTTGGTGCCGGTGCCGCCGCCACGCGGCGTAAAGACCAGGCTTCGATAGCGCTCTTCGCCCGCCAGACGAGCAATCAGCGCAACATCGGCCGTGGATCGGGGGAACAGCGCCGCATCGGGCAACAGCTGATAGATGCTGTTATCGGTGGACAGGGTAAGACGGTCGGCATAGCTGGTAGCGGTATCACCGGTAAAACCCTGCTGCTCTAACGCCTGCAAAAAATTCAGCACCAGTTGAACGAGGCCCGGCGCCTGAGAAATCTGTGGGATCATTATCGTGTGACCAGGTTGTGTTTGAGGTGTAACGTTTGCTCTTTCTTATGGTTTTATCACATTTTTTTATGACCTGTCGCCCTTTCAAAACCCCAGCGAAAAGAATAACGTGCCGTTTGTGTGGAAAATGCGTTTAATACATCAGGAGCGGAATGTCCGCTCCCGCTTTCCGGCCTTTCTGACGACTTTATTACTTGAGGTTAATGGTCATACATGAAGAACACGCAAAACGGATGGGATATGCTGCAAATCATCTTCTCCATCCTGTTTATTACGCTGCTGATCGTCGCCTGTCTGTGGGTGGTTCAGCCCTTTGTGCTGGGATTCGCCTGGGCGAGCATGGTGGTGATCGCCACCTGGCCTTTGATGCTGAAAATCCAGGGCTGGCTGTGGGGGCGCCGTTCACTGGCGGTGATCGCCATGACGCTGCTGCTGGTGCTGCTGTTTGTTATCCCCGTCGCGCTGCTGGTTAACAGCCTGATTGAGAACAGCGGGCCGGTAATCGCCTGGGCGACCTCGGGGCATGTGATGCTGCCGCAGATGCTGTGGCTACACGACATTCCGCTGGTGGGCAAAAAACTCTATTCCGCCTGGCGTCATCTGGTGGCGGGCGGCGGCACGGCGATGGTGGCCAGCGTTCAGCCCTATATCGGGCGCACCAGCATCTTTTTATTCGCGCAGGCCGGGCACTTTGGTCGCTTTATGCTGCATCTGGGACTGATGCTGCTGTTCAGCGTGCTGCTTTACTGGCGCGGTGAGCAGGTGGGTAACGGCATTCGCCACTTTGCCTATCGGCTGGCCCATCGTCGCGGCGACGCGGCGGTGCTGCTTGCCGGTCAGGCCATCCGCGCCGTGGCGCTTGGCGTGGTGGTTACCGCGCTGGTGCAGGGCGTATTAGGCGGTATCGGCCTGGCCATTTCCGGCATTCCTTACGCTACGGTACTGACGGTAGTGATGATCCTCTCCTGCCTGGTGCAGCTGGGGCCGCTGGTCGTGTTGATCCCCGCTATCATCTGGCTCTACTGGAGCGGCGACACCACCTGGGGCACCGTCCTGCTGATCTGGAGCTGCGTGGTGGGCACGCTGGATAACGTGCTGCGGCCAGTGCTTATCAGAATGGGTGCCGATTTGCCGATGATTTTGATCCTTTCCGGCGTGATCGGCGGGCTGGTGGCGTTCGGCATGATCGGCCTTTTTATTGGCCCGGTAGTGCTGGCAGTCTCTTATCGACTGGTATCGGTCTGGATGCATGAAGAACCCGCGCCCAGAGACGATCCTGAAGAGGTCGTTGAAGAACTTGCTGAAATAGAACAGGAAAATTCAGTTAAGCAATAACTTTAAGGCGGTTAGCATGCCTGACCGCCTTAATGCTTTAAAACCACCTATTACTTTAAAAGGCGCATTTGTTAAGCAACTTTTACCATTATCCGCCGGTTTTTCGCCCTTCCCGTCTCACTTACCGGCAATTGATTAATATAAGTACACATATCGCCCCTTACGCCTGCAATTTCAGTGATTAAATATTATCGTCTTTAAACTAATAAGAGGATTCTTAAAGACTCACTTCAGCGGGGGGAATAGTATATCGGTTATGTTTAGCAGCAACGCGCTGATTTATAAACAACCTTTTTCCCCAAACACCCTAAAGAATTGCTGTGTGTAGTCTTTGCCCATCCCATGTGATGGGCTTTTTTTTATCCATAGCAAAGCAAAAAGGCCGAACAAGTCGGCCTTTCACTGCGTCTGGTAATGAATCGCTACGCTTTAGGCAGTTCTGCCAGGCTTAACCAGGTCTGAACTACCGTGTCCGGATTGAGCGACAGGCTGTCGATGCCCTCTGCCATCAGCCATGCGGCAAAATCTTCGTGATCGGATGGCCCCTGGCCGCAAATGCCCACGTATTTTCCGGCTTTTTTCGCCGCACGGATCGCCATCGACAGCAGCGCCTTCACCGCATCGTTACGCTCATCGAACAGTTCTGATACCACGCCGGAATCCCTGTCCAGCCCCAGCGTCAGCTGCGTCATATCATTTGAGCCGATGGAAAACCCGTCGAAGTATTGCAGGAACTCATCCGCCAGCAGCGCGTTAGAAGGGATTTCGCACATCATAATGATTTTTAATCCGTTCTCGCCACGCTTCAGGCCCTGACGCCCCAGCTCTTCCACCACCGCTTTCGCCTGCGCGACAGTACGCACGAACGGCACCATCACTTCGACGTTGGTCAGCCCCATTTCGTTGCGCACGCGCTTGACGGCCTCGCACTCAAGCGCAAAGCAGTCGCGGAAGCTGTCGGCCACGTAGCGGCCCGCGCCACGGAAGCCCAGCATCGGGTTTTCCTCTTCCGGCTCATAGTGCTTGCCGCCGACCAGGTTAGCGTACTCATTGGTTTTAAAATCCGACAGGCGCACAATCACCCTTTTCGGCGAGAAAGCGGCGCCCAGCGTGGCGATGCCTTCCGTCAGGCGGGCAATATAGAACTCTACCGGATCGTCAAAGCCTTTCATCATGCTGCGGATCTGCTGCTGCAATTCCGGCGTCTGACTGTCGAATTCAAGCAGCGCCTTAGGATGCACGCCGATCATGCGGTTAATGATAAATTCCAGTCTCGCCAGCCCCACGCCCTCATTAGGCAGGCAGGCGAAGTCGAAGGCGCGATCGGGATTGCCGACGTTCATCATGATTTTCAGCGGCAGCGCGGGCATTTCATCAACCTGTGAGCTTTTTACCTCAAAGTCGAGCAGATCGTCGTAAACATAGCCGGTATCGCCTTCTGCGCAGGAGACGGTGACCTTATGGCCATCCTTCAGAAGCTCGGTAGCGTTACCGCAGCCGACCACGGCAGGAATACCCAGCTCGCGGGCGATAATGGCGGCATGACAGGTACGCCCGCCACGGTTGGTAACGATTGCCGACGCTTTCTTCATAATCGGCTCCCAGTCGGGATCGGTCATATCAGTGACCAGCACGTCGCCTTTTTCGATGCGGTTCATCTCGCTGATATCGTGGATCACTTTGACCTCGCCCGCACCGATACGATGGCCGATAGCGCGCCCCTCCACCACTACGGCACCTTTCCCCTGTAGCGTATAACGCTCCATCACCTGGCCATTGGAGCGCACGGTTTCCGGACGCGCCTGCACGATAAACAGCTTGCCGGTATGGCCATCCTTCGCCCATTCAATATCCATTGGCCGCTGATAATGTTTTTCAATCTGCACCGCCTGTGCCGCCAGCGCTTCCACTTCTTCGCTGCTGAGGCTGAAACGGTCACGCTCCGCTTCCGGCACGTCTTCGATTTTGACCTGCTCGCCGTGCGCCTGCGAATCGGCGTAGACCATACGGATTTTTTTCGAGCCCATGTTGCGACGCACGATAGCGGGACGACCCGCCGCCAGCGTCGGCTTATGCACATAAAATTCGTCCGGGTTAACCGCGCCCTGAACCACCATCTCGCCCAAACCATAAGCAGAGGTAATAAACACCACCTGATCGAAGCCCGATTCGGTATCAATGGTAAACATTACGCCAGCGGCGCCGGCATCGGAGCGCACCATCCGCTGTACGCCAGCCGACAGGGCGACGCCGCGATGATCGTAGCCCTGATGCACGCGATAAGAGATCGCCCTGTCGTTAAACAGCGAGGCGTAAACATGCTTCACCGCCACCAGCACGGCGTCGAAGCCCTGTACGTTCAGGAAAGTTTCCTGCTGGCCGGCGAAAGAGGCATCCGGCATATCTTCGGCCGTAGCGGACGAGCGCACGGCGAACGAAGCCTCGGCGTCGTCAGCGGAAAGCTGCTGGTAGGCTTCACGGATAGCCTGCTCCAGCTCTGGCTGAAAAGGCGTCTCTACAATCCACTCGCGGATCTGTTTACCCGCTTTTGCCAGTTCGTCCACGTCATCAATATCGGTTTTGTCCAACAGCGTATGGATGCGCTCACTGACGCCGCTCTGATCGAGGAACTGATTGAATGCATCGGCCGTAGTGGCAAAACCGTTGGGAACGGAAACGCCAAGCGATGACAAATTAGTGATCATTTCACCCAGAGAGGCATTTTTGCCGCCCACCCGATCAACATCGTTCATGCCAAGCTGGTTATACCAGAGCACAAACGGCAGTGCGCCTTGATTGGACATTGAAGCAATCCTTTTATGAATGAATTAATGGAAATAGCATCGTGCGTTTTTGAGCCTGGCACATTCCGTGTATGGAAAGAAACTGTTGAATCGTTCAAGCTGACTAAAAGGAAAACTTTAAGACTATTCCGCGAACAGCAATCTTATTTCGGGCGATAAAAATATATTTAAGCTTATGATATATAAGATTATTTTAATTAAAAGGGCTATTTAAAAAAGGAAGAGATGTGGCGAGCTATTTTGATTCCCTTTTAGCATGCTTTTCCGGAAAATAGCGCTTTTTACGCATGACAAACAGGAACGTTATTTCATTAATCCTCTTTTTCAGCCCCGTCTTTCTTTTTATAAAAACAAAAAGTTCATTACAATGAGAAGTGAAATTTTAATTTAATTTCGTCAGCTGGCGCTAATTGCTATAAGACTGTAGTTTAATTTACTCTGCCACTCAGTTTCTTAGGGATCGAAAAATGGACAGCAACGAACGCAGCGTATTTTATATTTCTGACGGAACGGCCATTACCGCTGAAGTGCTCGGCCACGCGGTGCTTTCGCAGTTTCCTGTCAACATTAACAGCGTGACGCTGCCCTTTGTGGAAAACGTGCAGCGGGCGCAGGCGGTCAAAGCGCAGATTAACGCTATCTGGCAGAAAAGCGGCCTGCGCCCGCTGGTGTTTATTTCTGTGGTCACGCCGGAAATCCGGGAAATTATTCTGCAAAGCGAAGGCTTCTGTCAGGACATCGTCCAGTCGCTGGTGGCGCCGCTTCAGCAGGAGCTGGGCATAGCGCCCGCACCGGTCGCCAACCGCACGCACGGTCTGACGGCCAACAACCTGGGCAAGTACGATGCGCGCATCGCCGCCATCGACTACACCCTGGCACATGACGACGGTATCTCGCTGCGCGGGCTGGAGGAGGCGCAGGTGATCCTGCTGGGCGTTTCGCGCTGCGGCAAGACGCCGACCAGCCTCTATCTGGCCATGCAGTTTGGCATTCGCGCCGCCAATTATCCTTTTATCGCCGACGATATGGATAACCTGAAGCTGCCGCCCGCGCTGCGGCCTTTCCAGAACAAGCTGTTTGGCTTAACTATCGATCCCGAGCGGCTGGCCGCGATCCGCCAGGAGCGGGCGGAAAATACCCGCTACGCGTCCATGCGGCAATGTCGGCTGGAAGTCGGCGAGGTGGAAGCCCTGTTTCGTACCCATCAGATCCGTTACCTCAACAGTACCAATTACTCCGTTGAGGAAATCGCCACGAAAATTTTAGATATCATGGGCCTGACGCGTCGAATGTACTGAGGCGCAGCCGTTTTTTGATTCCGCGCCAGAAAAAGTGATATTTATCCCGTTGCGCCGTTCTGTCCGGCGTTTCGGGTTGAAATCCACGCCGTGTCGGGTTTATTGTGATCGCCATCACTTCCCGGTATTTCCGCCGCTGCGAAGAAAAAAATTTTTGGACAACTATGAACAAGACAGATGAACTGCGGACCGCGCGCATCGAGAGCCTGATTACGCCTGACGAACTGGCGCAGCGTTTCCCGATCACGCCTGATATCGCCGCGAACGTGACCGCTTCCCGCCAGCGTATTGCCCGGATTTTGTCCGGCGAAGATCGCCGCCTGCTGGTGGTGATCGGCCCCTGCTCGCTCCACGATCCCGATGCCGCGCTGGCCTATGCGGCGAAGCTTAACGCGCTGCGCCAGCGCCATGCCGCCGAGCTGGAAATCGTGATGCGCGCCTATTTTGAGAAACCGCGCACCGTGGTGGGCTGGAAAGGCCTGATTTCCGATCCCGATCTGGACGGCAGTTTCCGGGTGAATCACGGCCTGGCCGTAGCGCGCGAGCTGCTGCTGGAGATCAACCGGTTGGGCATGCCTACGGCCACCGAATTCCTGGATATGGTGGTGGGTCAGTTCCTGGCAGATCTCATCAGCTGGGGAGCCATCGGCGCCCGTACCACAGAAAGCCAAATCCACCGCGAAATGGCTTCCGCGCTTTCCTGTCCCGTTGGCTTTAAAAACGGCACGGACGGTAATATTCAGATTGCGGTCGATGCGATACGCGCTGCCCGCGCCAGCCACATGTTCCTGTCGCCGGACAAGCATGGACAGATGACCATTTATCAGACCAGCGGCAACCCGTCCGGCCACATCATTATGCGCGGCGGCAAGCGGCCAAACTATCATGCGGAAGACGTCGCCGCCGCTGCCGCCAGCCTGCGCGAACACAGGCTGCCGGAACGGCTGGTTATTGATTTCAGCCACGGCAACTGTCTGAAACAGCACCGCCTGCAAAAAGAGGTCGCCGCGTCCGTAGCGCAGCAGATCCGTGACGGTTCGTCGTCGATTGCCGGCGTAATGATTGAAAGTTTCCTGAAGGAAGGCACCCAGAAAGTGCAGGCCGGTACGCCGCTGGTATACGGCCAGTCGATTACCGACCCCTGCCTGGGCTGGGGTGACAGCGAAGAGGTGTTAGCGCAGCTGGCCGAGGCGATTAAAGCGAGGCGCTAAGACAGGCCTGAAAGCAGGCAGGACGCCGTGCGCATGGACGCGCTGGCGTACCCTGCCTGCCGCTTTATCATCTTTGTTGAAGCCTGCATCACGTCCGTTTAATTACCCTCGTTAAAGCCTGCATCACGCCCGTTTAATCACCCTTGTTCAAGCCTGCATCACGTCCGTTTAATCACCCTCGTTCAAGCCTGCATCACGCCCGCTTTAGCTCGAGCAGCTGACCTCCAGCTTTTTACCCCAGTCTGGCGGACGCCGCATCAAATCGGCAAACTCCGGCGCGTCATCAAAAGGCCTGATCAGCGCCTGGTGTAGCCTGGCCAGCACGCTGACGTCATCCTGCTCGGCCTGTTCAATCGCCTGCTGGGCCAGATAGTTTCTTAACACCACGGCCGGATTGACCTGCTTCATCTTTTGCTGACGCGTAGCGTCGTCGCTCTCTTCCTGCAGTAACCGCTGACGGTAAATGTTGTACCAGCTGTCAAAGGCTTCACGATCGATAAACTCATCCCGCAGCGGCGAACGCGACTGCTGCTGCTCGGTATCGCACAGCATGCGGAAAGTCAGCGTATAGTCGCTGCCCTCTTTAGTCATCAGCGACAGCAGCCCGGTCAGAATGTTGTTATCGTCTTTATCCTGCGTCAGCAGGCCCAGCTTCGCGCGCATCCTGTCGCCCCAACACTGCATCAGCTCCGGCTCGTATTCCGCCAGCGCCTGCTTCAGCTGGGCGGTATCCAGCAGCCCGGAAAGCGCATGCGCCAGCCTGTTCAGGTTCCACAGCCCTACCACCGGTTGATTATCGAAGCTGTAGCGCCCCTGATAGTCAGAATGATTGCAGATAAAATCCGGTTTGTAGTCGTCCAGGAAACCGTACGGGCCGTAATCCAGCGTTATCCCTAATACCGACATGTTATCGGTATTCATTACGCCATGCGCAAAACCGACGCTCTGCCACTGGGCGATTAGCCTGGCCGTGCGCCTGACCACATCACGGAACCAGAGCAGATAGCGATCCTGCTCCTCCTGCAAATGCGGCCAGTGATGACGGATTAAATAGTCAGCCAGCTGGCGGACTTTTTCCGGCTGCTGCGCGTAAAAGAAATGCTCAAAGTGGCCGAAGCGGGCGTGGCTTTCCGCAACGCGCAGCAGCATGGCGCCGCGCTCGGTGGTTTCCCGCTGCACAGGCTCGTCGCTGGTAACGACCGTCAGCGCGCGGGATGTGGGAATACCGAGGTGATGCATCGCTTCGGAGGCAAGAAATTCGCGCAGTGAAGAGCGCAGCACGGCGCGTCCGTCGCCCATACGTGAATAGGGCGTCAGGCCCGCGCCTTTCAGGTGCCAGTCCATTTTACGGCCGTCGTCCAGCTGCTGTTCGCCCAGCAGGATGCCGCGCCCGTCGCCCAGCTGTCCCGCCCAGACGCCAAACTGATGTCCGCTGTACACCTGCGCCAGCGGCTGCATGCCCGGTAGCAGCTGCGCGCCGCTCCAGATAGCGGTTTTATCGGCGGTGAACCAGCTTTCGTCCAGCCCCAGCTCCCGCGCAAGCGGCGCGCTATGATAAAGCAGACGTGGGTTTTTCAGCGGCGTAGGATTGAGGGCGGTATAAAATCCCGCCAGCTCGTCATGCCAGCTATTGTTAAAATGCATACGCTCCCCTTACTGTTTACCGACGCCCTGATGCGCTTTCGGTACCGGCTTTAAGTGTAAACCTCATACGCTGCGGTAAACACGGAGAGAGTAAAGGGATATTACATCGCTTCGCCTGTCAGCTCTTTCGGCGGCACAATCAGCGAGGAAAGCGACTCTCCCGTTACCGGAGAAAACAGCGCGCTTTGAATACCGTCGAACTGATAGCGGCTGACTTTTTCCAGGCCGGTAATATCGTCCACGCCCTGGACAATAACCTGCTGGCAATGGGGCTTAATATGCTCCAGCAGCGTACTGATAAACGGCTGAAAAGAGATCCGGTTAATATTATGCTGAATAAAGCCTTTATCGAGCTTAATACGGGAAAAGAGATTGTCGTATACTGCTTTTGACGGCGCTTTTCCTGCGCCGTAATTCGCCAGGCTTAAATCAAACCTTTCACTGAGCGCCATCAGGCCGGGGTGATCTTTCCCCAACTTTAAGTCGGTGAAACTTTCGCTAATTTCCAGCTCCAGCCACGCCAGCGCGTCCAGTTTGCGGCTCAGAAACTCGCTATCAAGGATGGTTTGTGCCAGCAGTTCGTCTATTTTCAGCGTGACCTTCACTCTTTCCTGACTAAAAAAATCGGCGTGTCGTTCAATGCAGTTGATCTGATTCTGTAATAAAAGAATACGCTGATCTGTATTGAGCTGTGGTAGTAAAAGTTCCTGAGGGATGGCGACGTTAGCGGTACTGTGGGAAAAATGCGTGAGCAATTCGACGGCGATAAGCTGCCCGCCGAAACGGTAGATCGGGTTAAAAGCTGTGTGACTTTTATAATCCGCTTCCAGATGGATATTCATTTTTATTCAGCCATGATGCAGCCGCCGTACGGCGCATTAATACGCCTGTTGTACACCGACCAGGATAAAAACCCATAGCGGGTTAAGCTATCACATATTCAGCAAGAAAAAATGCTTTACTATTAAAGCATAGTTTCGTGCTGAGATATCCCCGTGGCGCATTTCTTTAAACTATCTTTACAAAATCCGACACGGGAAATCACTTTTAACGGGCTGGTTAAAGCCTGATGCAATAAGCTGCTAAACCGGCCCGCCGGGTTTATTATAGCCACAAAAGTTAACCGGCGGATAGATAAGCCTTTTCTGAAATTCGTTAGCAGGCTATATTAATTAAATACGCCTCGCCTGCCAGAAAACTTTTTTCCAGTACACGTTATTCAGCGACGATCGGATTACGCCCTGGCTGGTAGAAGCATGGATAAACTGGTCGTCAGTATCATAAATGCCGACGTGCAAACCGTTTTCTCCCGCGCCGGTTTTAAAAAACAGTAAATCGCCAGGCAACAGATCCTTTTTACCGATGCGCGTTCCCGTTTTCGTTTGCGCAAGCGTCGTACGCGGCAGCTGCAAATCAAAGCGATCGCGAAAGGTCAGATAAACGAACCCGGAGCAGTCAACGCCTCTGCGTCCCATGCCGCCGTAGCGATAGGGCGTGCCGCGCCACTCGCTGAGCTGTTCGTTCAGCCGGGCGATAACCATAATGGAATCGGAAAGATGGCCGTTCGGCGGCGGCGCATGGCTGCTACAGCCCGCCAGCAGGATAGCCAGTAATAAGACCAGGTAGCGCATAACAGATTCCCTTTATTCTTTGCCGCTGGTTTAAAACAGCGTGGTCAACAGCGATTGTCCTTCTACATCTATTTTTCTGAAAGGCACGTGATACACCGCCGACAGCGTTTCCGGCCGTAACACCTCTTCCGTGGCGCCCTGCCTCACTAAAACCCCCTCTTGCAGCAGCCAGATGCGCCGGGCGTGATGCAATGAATGATTGATGTCGTGTCCGCTCATGATAATCGTCAGGCCTTCTGCGACCCTGGCGGCCACACAGCGATCGAACGCGGCCTGCTGTGCCAGATCCAAACCGGTTAACGGCTCATCCAGCAGCAGCAGCTGCCCTTCCGGCTGCGCGGTCTGACAGAGCACCGCCACCAGACGCACCCGCTGCCATTCTCCGCCGGAGAGGCGGTTAAGCGAGCGAGCCAGTTTATCCGCCAGCTGAAAAGTTTCGCAAAGGGTTATCAGTATCCGATCGCCCTCGTCCACCAGCTGATGCTGCTTAAGGTAATGCCAGACCGGCATACTGCCAGGTGGTCGCTGCTGCTGGGCCAGATAAGCGCGATGGCGGGCCAGCGCATAGCCGTTCCAGGCCGACAGCGGCGTGCCGTTGAAAACGATACGCCCTTCCGCCGGCAACAATCCCGCCAGCGCCGCCAGTAAGGCGCTTTTACCTGCCCCGTTAGGGCCAAGCAGATGGATCAGCTCGCCCTTATCAACGCTGGCGGTAAAGGGCGCGAGGCGCTGCGCGACCGCAACGCCCTCACACTGCAACAGCATCTATTTTGCCAGCGCCGCTTTGATACTTTCCATCACAATAGGATCTTCCGGCGTCATATCCGGCGAGAAGCGCTGTACCACCGTGCCGTCGCGACCAACCAGGAACTTTTCGAAGTTCCATAAAATGTCGCCCGGCTCTTTTGGCGCGCGTCCTTTACTGCTCATACGCGCCAGGAAACCGCTATTTTCCGGCGCTACCGCTTCCGGTCTTGCCGCAATCAGCTGGCGATAGAGCGGATGCCGATGCGGGCCGTTGACCTCGATTTTACTGAACATCGGGAAGGTTACGCCATAGGTGGTGCTGCAAAACGTTTTAATCTCTTCGTTGCTGCCCGGCTCCTGCTCCAGAAACGCGTTGCAGGGGAAGCCAAGCACGGCAAAACCCCGATCCTGCCAGGCTTTGTGAATATTTTCCAACTGCTCATACTGCGGCGTCAGGCCGCACTTAGAGGCGACATTAACGATCAGCAGTACGTTGCCCTGCCACTGCGCCAGCGTCGTCGGTTCGCCATCCAGCGTCACCAGTTCTGTATCGTAAATACTCATTGGTTTTTCCTGTTTCAGTAGAGAAAAAAGCGGGCCGCAGGTCAGGCCCGGTTACGTAACAACAGCCAGATAAAAACCGGCGCGCCCAGCGTGGCCGTCACCACGCCGATCGGCAGCTCCGCCGAAGCGATGGCGATACGGGCCAGGATATCGGCCGCCAGCAGTACGCCGCCGCCCGCCAGCGCGCAGGCCGGCAACAGCATACGATGATCGCTCAGGTTGTTCAGCCGCAAAATATGCGGAATGACCAGGCCGACAAAGCCGATCGACCCGGCCAGCGCCACGCTGACGCCAATCAGCCAGCCTGTCGCCAGCACCAGCAAATTGCGCCACAGCAGCAGCGGCAGGCCGAGCTGGCGGGCGGAAACCTCGCCCAGCGCCAGCAAATTCAGCACGCGCCACTGGCGGCATAGCCACAGCAGCACCGGCAGCAGCGCCAACATCAGCCCGCCGTAGCGCCAGTCCACGCCGCTAAAGCCGCCCATCATCCAGTACATTAGCTGGCGCAGATCCAGGCTGGCGCTGAAATAGACCAGCCACGTCATGCCCGCGCTACAGATAATGCCTAAGGCCACGCCCGCCAGCAACAGGCGGCTGGTGGAAAGCGAGCGGCGGGAAAAACGCAGCAGGATAAAGGTAATCAACAGCGCGCCTGCAATGGCGAAAAAGCTTAGCGGCCACAGCCCGGTTACGCCGCTAAAAATCCCCAGCACCAGCCCAAGGCCTGAGCCGTTGGCGACGCCAAGCAGGCCCGGCTCCGCCAGCGGATTTTCAAACAGCGCCTGCATCACCGCGCCGGACACGGCCAGCGCCGCGCCGACCAGCAGCACCGCCAGCGAACGCGGCAGCCGCAGCTGCCAGACAAACAGTCGGTTTTCACCGCTGAACCAGCTTTGCGGAAAAAGCCAGCGGTCGCCGGCGCAGAGGCTAAGCAGAAAAACCAACACGCAGAAAATGCTCAGGATGCAGAGCCAGCGTCGCTGATGCCGACGGGCCAGCGCGATCCGTTGAGAAAGCAGAGTCATAAATCCAGGCCTGGCTAATGGAAACGGGCAGGGTTAGCGGAAATTCAGCGATAAAAAAGGCCGCGTAAGCGGCCTTTTGCAGAGCACTGGTCAGTCTTCTTTCGGCGTAGCGTTCTCAACCCGGCTTTTGAGCTTCTGCCCCGGCCGGAAAGTCACCACGCGACGCGCCGTAATCGGAATATCCTCGCCCGTTTTAGGATTACGTCCCGGACGTTGATTTTTGTCGCGAAGGTCGAAGTTACCAAATCCTGACAGTTTTACCTGCTCGCCGTTTTCTAAAGCGCGACGTACCTCTTCAAAAAACAGCTCTACCAGCTCTTTGGCATCCCGTTTGCTAAGCCCCAGCTTTTCAAACAGGTATTCAGACATCTCAGCTTTTGTAAGCGCCATAGGTTCAATCCCTCAAGGTTGCCTGGAATCGCTCTTTTAACGCCGCAACACATTTGGCGACGGTTGCAGCGATCTCCTCTTCTTCGAGTGTCCGGCCGGTATCTTGCAAAATCAGGCTGATAGCAAGGCTCTTAAAACCTTCATTAACACCCTTACCGCGGTACACATCAAACAAGTTTACGCCAACTACCTGATTTACGCCAACTTTCTTACATTCGGCGATAATATCTGCTGCGGGCACGTTTTCCGCCACCAGAACGGCGATATCACGACGGTTTGCCGGGAAACGTGAAATCTCGCTCGCCTCAGGCAGGACGCGGTCTGACACCTTATCCCACTCCAGTTCGAAGACCACGGTACGGCCGTTAAGATCCAGTTTCCGCTCAAGTTCCGGATGAACCACGCCCAGATAACCGATGCGCTGTTCCTGCAAATAAATGCCGGCGCTCTGTCCCGGGTGCAGGGCCGGATGCGCTTCGGCCCGGAACTGGATGTCGGCCAGTTTACCGGTCAAATCGAGGACGGACTCCAAATCACCTTTTAAATCATAGAAGTCAACTGCCTGACGCGCCAGATCCCAGTGTTCTTCATAACGCGCGCCGCTGATAACGCCCGCCAGCATAACGTCCTGCCGGATCCCCAGGTTTGCCTGTGTATCAGGCACAAAGCGCAGGCCGCTTTCAAACAGGCGTACGCGGCTCTGCTGGCGATTCTGGTTGTAGACAACGGCAGAGAGCAGGCCCGTCCACAGCGAGAGCCGCATTGCCGACATCTCAACTGAAATCGGGCTTGGCAGTACCAGGTTTTCCTCGCCCGGATGCAGCAATGCCTGCACTTTAGGATCGACAAAGCTGTAGGTAATCGCTTCCTGATAGCCTTTATCCACCAGCATCGCTTTTACCCGCTTCAGCGACAGGTTCGCTTCACGGTGCGAGGTCATTACCAGACCCGCCTGCACCGGCACGTCAGGAATATTGTTGTAGCCGTAAACGCGCGCCACTTCTTCGACCAGATCTTCCTCAATCTGCATATCGAAACGCCAGCCCGGCGCCACGGCCTGCCAGACGCCTTCGCCTTCCGTGACGTCACAGCCTAAACGACGCAGAATATCGCTGACCTCGTTGTCGGCAATCACGTGACCAATCAGGCGATCCAGCTTTTCACGGCGCAGCGTGATAGTCGCGCGCGCAGGCAGCGTCGCCTCGTTGGTTTGATCGATAACCGGCCCGGCCTCGCCGCCGCAAATATCGAGCAGCAGACGCGTTGCGCGCTCCAGCGCTTTATATTGCAACTGCGGATCGACGCCGCGCTCGTAGCGATGGGAAGCATCGGTGTGCAGTCCATGACGACGCGCACGGCCGGTGACAGAAAGCGGGCTGAAGAAAGCGCACTCGAACAGAACGTTAGTGGTTTCTTCGTTCACGCCGGAGTGTTCGCCGCCAAAGATACCGCCCATCGCCAGCGCTTTGTGGTGATCGGCAATAACTAACGTATCCGCGCTTAGCTTCACTTCCGCGCCGTCCAGCAGCGTCAGCGCTTCGCCCTCTTCCGCCATGCGCACCACAATCCCGCCGTCTACGCGGTCAAGATCGAAAGCGTGCATCGGCTGGCCCAGCTCAAGCAGCACATAGTTGGTGATATCCACCACCGGATCGATAGAGCGAATGCCGCAGCGACGCAGCTTTTCTTTCATCCATAGCGGCGTGGCGGCCTTGACGTTGATGCCCTTGATCACGCGTCCCAGATAGCGCGGACAGGCGTCAACCGCATCCACGCGGATCGGGAAGGTTTCTGCAATCGTAGCGGCAACCGGCTCAATAGCTGGCTCGTTTAACGGCAGCTTGTTCAGCACGGCAACGTCGCGCGCAATGCCGATAATGCCCAGGCAGTCCGCACGGTTTGGCGTCACGCTGATTTCAATGGTGTTGTCGTCAAGCTTGAGGTAGTCACGAATATCGGTGCCGACGGTCGCGTCCAGCGGCAGTTCGATAATGCCGTTGTGATCGTCGGAAATTCCCAGTTCGGAATAAGAGCAGAGCATCCCTTCCGACGGCTCGCCGCGCAGTTTGGCCGCTTTGATTTTAAAATCGCCCGGCAGCACCGCGCCCACCGTTGCCACAGCCACCTTCAGGCCCTGACGGCAGTTTGGCGCGCCGCAGACGATATCCAGCAGGCGGTCGCCGCCCACGTTAATTTTGGTGACGCGCAGTTTGTCAGCGTTCGGGTGCTGTCCGCACTCTACTACTTCGCCCACCACCACGCCGTGAAAAGCACCGGCTACCGCTTCCACGCCGTCCACTTCCAGACCGGCCATGGTGATCTGTTCGCTGAGCGCTGCGCTGTCGATGGCTGGGTTAACCCACTCACGTAACCAGAGTTCGCTGAATTTCATAGGTTTTACCCGCTCTTATTTAAACTGTTTGAGGAAACGTAAATCATTTTCGAAGAAGGCACGCAGATCGGTCACGCCATAGCGCAACATGGTCAGACGCTCCATACCCATCCCGAAGGCGAAGCCGGAATAGACTTCCGGATCGATGCCAACGTTGCGCAATACGTTCGGATGCACCATGCCGCAGCCCAGCACTTCCAGCCACTTGCCGTTTTTGCCCATCACGTCCACTTCCGCAGAAGGCTCGGTAAACGGGAAGTAGGAAGGACGGAAGCGGATCTGGAGATCTTCTTCAAAGAAGTTGCGCAGGAAATCGTGCAGCGTGCCTTTCAGGTTGGTAAAGCTGATGTTTTTATCTACGATCAGGCCTTCCATCTGGTGGAACATCGGCGTATGAGTCTGGTCGTAATCGTTACGGTAGACGCGGCCCGGCGCGATAACGCGGATCGGCGGCTGCTGGTTTTTCATGGTGCGGATCTGCACGCCGGAAGTCTGGGTACGCAGCAGGCGCGTGGCGTCGAACCAGAAGGTATCGTGATCGGCGCGCGCCGGGTGGTGTCCCGGAATATTCAGCGCGTCAAAGTTATGGTAGTCATCTTCGATCTCCGGGCCGGTTTCCACGGCAAAACCCAGCTCGCCAAAGAATGTCTCGATACGATCGATCGTGCGGGTCACCGGATGCAGACCGCCGTTTTCGATGCGGCGTCCCGGCAGCGAAACATCAATGGTCTCCTGCGCCAGGCGAGCGTTCAGCTCTGCCGACTCCAGCTCGTTTTTACGCGCGGTCAGCGCTTCCTGCACCTGCTGTTTGGCCTCGTTGATCACCGCGCCCGCTGCCGGACGATCTTCGGCAGGCAGGTCGCGCAGCGTGGTCATCTGCAGCGTAAGCTGCCCTTTTTTGCCCAGATATTCAACGCGTACCGTATCTAACGCGGCAACATCGTGTGCATTCTTAATGGCCGCTTGCGCGTTCGCCACCAGTTCTGCGAGATGTGACATGCTTTCCTCTTCTTCCAGCCGCCGTGGCCGGTCTGTTTTTTTATGGGGACGACAAGGCGCCCTGGATCTGCCGCGCCAGAAACAAAAAAGCCTCCACGAGGGAGGCTTTCAGCGCGATTTTTCGTTTCTTTTCTTTGCGCACAAGCCCCCGATGTTCAGGTGCTAAAGTAAAAAAAGAAACGGAAATTCGCGGTCATAATGCGTTGCCTGGTCGTCAAAAGAGGCTCTATTGAAAAACGCATGGACAAAAATGTCAATCTTTTGCTGCGGTTACAAAATAAAAGAGGGAGCAAGCTCCCTCTTTCACCTGACTTACGCCAGAGCTGATTTCGCTTTTTCGACCAGGGCAGTAAATGCCACTTTGTCGAATACGGCGATGTCAGCCAGGATCTTACGGTCGATTTCAATCGAAGCCTTTTTCAGGCCATTGATGAAACGGCTGTAAGAAATACCGTTAGTGCGTGCCGCTGCGTTGATACGCGCGATCCACAGCTGACGGAACTGACGCTTACGCTGACGACGGTCACGGTAAGCATACTGACCAGCTTTGATAACAGCCTGGAAAGCAACGCGGTAAACACGTGAACGTGCACCGTAGTAGCCTTTAGCTTGTTTTAAGATTTTTTTGTGACGTGCGCGAGCAACTACACCACGTTTTACACGAGCCATTTAGCTCTCCTGTTTAATATTCTGAATTAAAAAAAATAGACTTATGCGTACGGCAGGCAGGCAATAACCAGACCCAGATCGCCTTTAGACACCAGGCCTTTCGGACGCAGGTGACGCTTACGCTTAGTAGATTTTTTGGTCAGAATATGACGCAGGTTTGCGTGCTTACGCTTGAAGCCGCCAGAGGCGGTCTTCTTGAAGCGCTTAGCCGCGCCACGTACAGTTTTAATCTTTGGCATTTAAAAACATCCACTTCGCATTGTTAATAAAATAAAACAGGCAGGCGAACAGCGATCGGCGGCGAACCGCCGAACCGCTGCTACTTTATGGCCTACTGTTTCTTCTTAGGAGCGAGCACCATGATCATCTGACGACCTTCGATCTTCGAAGGGAAGGATTCGACAATCGCCAGATCCATGTCTTCACACAGATCTTTACGGACGCGGTTAAGCATTTCCATACCGATCTGCTGGTGCGCCATCTCACGACCGCGGAAACGCAGCGTGATTTTAGCTTTATCACCCTCTTC
This sequence comes from Erwinia plantamica, assembly GCF_043420595.1. NCBI lineage: Bacteria > Pseudomonadati > Pseudomonadota > Gammaproteobacteria > Enterobacterales > Erwiniaceae > Erwinia > Erwinia plantamica. The sequence continues at coordinate 166,724 of NZ_JBGCUC010000009.1, read as the reverse complement.
CAGAAAGCGAATCAGGTTGCGTAGTTTTACCTGATAGTCGCCATCATCGGTGCCAGGACGGAATTTAATTTCCTTAACCTGGATAATCTTTTGCTTTTTCTTCTGTTCTTTAGAAGATTTGCTTTTCTCGTAAAGGAATTTGCCGTAATCCATGATACGGCAAACGGGCGGCTCGGCGTTAGGGCTGATTTCTACTAAATCAACGCCTGCTTCCTCTGCTTTTTCTAAAGCCTCATTCAGACTGACAATACCAATCTGCTCGCCATCGACGCCAGTCAGACGAACCTCGGTGGCGCGGATTTCTTTGTTAATGCGATTAGGACGCGCCGGTTGAACTCGTTTTCCGCCTTTAATACCTTATTCCTCCAGTTGATGAAGATTGCGACTGCGGATTTCATCCTGCAGCTTCGCGATCGCTTCGTTTACGTCCATGCTGCCCAGGTCTTTACCACGGCGGGTGCGAACGGCAACCTTGCCTGCTTCCACCTCTTTATCACCACAGACCAACATATAGGGGACACGACGTAACGTGTGCTCGCGGATTTTAAAGCCAATCTTCTCGTTTCTCAAGTCCGCTTTTACACGAATGCCCGCATTCTGAAGTTTTTGGGTCAATTCTGCAACATATTCGGACTGGCCATCGGTGATATTCATCACCACTACTTGTACAGGAGCCAGCCAGGTCGGGAAGAAACCGGCGTACTCTTCGGTCAAAATACCGATAAAGCGCTCCACAGAACCCAGGATAGCGCGGTGGATCATCACCGGCACCTGACGTTCATTATTTTCACCCACGTAGGAGGCGCTCAGGCGGCCCGGCAGCGAGAAGTCCAGCTGAACGGTGCCACACTGCCATGCGCGATCCAGACAGTCATGCAGGGTGAACTCAATTTTAGGGCCGTAAAATGCGCCCTCGCCCGGCTGATACTCGAACGGAATAGCGTTCTCTTTCAGCGCGGCAGCCAGATCGGCCTCTGCACGATCCCACTGTTCGTCACTACCGATGCGCTTAACCGGACGGGTTGACAGTTTCACCACGATTTTTTCAAAACCGAAGGTGCTGTACATGTCGTACACCATACGGATGCAGCTATTCACTTCAGCGCGCACCTGCTCTTCCGTACAGAAGATATGGGCGTCGTCCTGAGTGAAGCCGCGTACGCGCATCAGGCCATGCAGCGCGCCAGACGGCTCGTTGCGATGGCAGCTACCAAATTCCGCCATACGTAGCGGCAGGTCGCGGTAAGATTTTAGACCCTGATTGAAAATTTGCACGTGACCAGGGCAATTCATTGGCTTGATGCAGTATTCACGGTTCTCCGAAGAGGTCGTGAACATCGCTTCTTTATAGTTTTCCCAGTGGCCGGTTTTCTCCCACAGCACGCGGTCCATCATCAGCGGACCTTTCACTTCCTGATAGTCATACTCAGTTAGTTTGCTGCGGACAAAAACTTCCAGCTCGCGGAAAATTGTCCAGCCGTCATTGTGCCAGAACACCATGCCCGGCGCTTCTTCCTGCATATGATACAGGTCAAGCTGTTTACCGATTTTACGGTGGTCACGCTTGGCCGCTTCTTCCAGGCGTTGCAGATAGGCAGACAGCTGCTTTTTATCCGCCCAGGCGGTACCGTAGATACGCTGCAGCATTTTGTTGTTGCTGTCGCCGCGCCAGTAAGCGCCGGAAATTTTCTGCAGCTTAAAGTGATGGCAGAAGCGCATGTTAGGCACGTGCGGGCCACGGCACATATCCACGTACTCTTCGTGATGATAGAGGCCCGGACGGTCGTCGTGACTGATATTTTCGTCAAGAATAGTCATTTTATAGGTTTCGCCACGGGCAGCAAAAGCGTCACGCGCCTCCTGCCAGCTTACCTTTTTCTTGACGACGTCATAATTCGTTTCGGCCAGCTGGTGCATACGCTTTTCCAGCAGCTCGATATCTTCCTGGGTCAGGGTATGATCCATATCGACATCGTAGTAAAAACCGTTGTCGATAACCGGACCGATTGCCATTTTGGTATCTGGCCACAGCTGCTTGATCGCGTGTCCCAACAGGTGCGCGCAGGAGTGGCGAATAATTTCCAGTCCGGCTTCATCTTTAGCGGTAATGATGGCGACGTTCGCGTCTTCCGCGATCGGATCGACCGCATCCACCAGCTCGCCGTTTACGCGGCCTGCGATACAGGCTTTCGCCAGACCCGGACCAATGTCCTGGGCAATCTCGATCACGCTAACGGCGTGATCGAAGGTACGCTGACTTCCATCAGGAAGTGTAATTACGGGCATGATACATCCTTAGCTGCAGTGGTAACCCATACGCAAGGCTACATACAAAATTCAGGTTTAGTATATATATCAGGCTGGTGTCTCTTAAAATCAACTCACAGTTGTCAATTTGGAACAGCGCCTGATACACAGAGTCAAAAGCCTGCCGTCGGCAAAAACCTTTGAAGGAGTAATATCTTACACGTCATAGCGCCGAAATGCACGGCGGGATGCAGAATCAGGAATCCGCGCCGCAAAATCCGCTGCCGATGGCTTTACGTTAAACGGGATATCTGACCGCAAGCTGTAAGGTGGTTTTCCCCTATAGCCACAGCTCCGCTGAGGAGCGCCATAAGCTTGTGGTGAGAGTATCGTGCCGGGGCGGCTTTAAAAATGGTGAAAAGCAAGCATGAAGCGCTGGACGGAACAACCAGGTGGGCCACAGAAACGTGGCCCGGCAGGCTTTTTACATGGCGTAAGAAAGCTGAATAGTGGTTTTGGTATCGGTTTTATCCGGCGCGGATGACGGTGGGTTCTGGTTCCAGGTCACGTTATAGGCCATCTTCAGCGAGAAGTGGGCGTTAATCGCCACCTGCAAACCGGTTTCGGAGTTCACCGTGGTGTCATCGCTACCCAGCACGGAAACGCCCTGGACAAATTTAGTGGTGTCGGTCAGCTGCCACTGATAGCTGGCCGCGCCGTAAGCCAGCGCCTGCGTCTCATGACCGCCATCGTGGTAATCGTCATAGCGTACGCCAGGACCGGCTTCCAGACGCAGCGAGTGCACCGGACCGTTCAGGATCTGGCGACCGTAACCGGCAGCCAGAATAGAGCGGCCGTCGTAGCCGTTGAAACGATCGCTTAACCAGCTGGCCTGACCAAACAGGTAATCGGAAGGGTTCAGGTTATAACGTGAACGGCCGCCAACCTGATAGGTTTCAGAAGAACGCTCATCGTTGGAAGAAGTGTTGCTGGCGTTGCCCCACAGGCTGTAGGCCATCTGGTTCTGATACCAGGTCATGTTGGTGCTGGCCGTCAGCGAGGAGCTGGTGGTGTTGCCGGTCTGAGCCAGGTAACCCGCCGCCGCATTGCCTTCAAAGTTCTTTTTGGCCGTAGAGGGATCGTCCATGACGGTAAAGACATTATTGTCCGCCAGTGCCTGGTGACAAAAAACTCCGCCGGAAAGTAAAAGAACTGCCGACAACTTGTTAAGCGCTTTCATTAAATAAGATCCATACCACTGAGAATTGAAAAGAGGTGAGTCTGAAGAGTTTTACCGGGCGTTCAATCTCTTTTATTGAAAGAATAGTAACATTTTGTTAAATGCTTCCGGATGCTTATGAATCAGGCTCACCCTACTCTAAATGGGACTATTCTTATCAGCGCGACCCGGCGCAGCCTGCTTTTCCTCGTATGTTCTTCGGCAATCTGGCTTTCGGCAGACATAAATATGTCAAAGCATTGCCTGTTACGTAATAATGTAACTTCACTGATTTACTTCTGAATATAAAATTCTGTCGGGATTTTTCGACCGCCTGAAGCTTTGCCCCCTCGCTAAAACGGCTTCCACAGGCGTTAAGCCCGATAGCTGGCTGATAAAAGGCGATGATGAACTATGCTAAAAAAAGAAGAAGGTAAACAAAGGAGTTCATCATGGTTTCGTCTGATATTGAGCAATATGTCGTCACTTTCCGTTTTAAAGATGAAGGGCTTAGCGATGTCCTTGAGCTGAACAGTGCCCTGACCAACGGCGGATTTACCACCTCGCTGCACGACAAGGAAGGCCACCCGCACGAGCTGGGCACAAACAGTTTCGGTATCGTCAGCGCGCTGAGCGCAGAGCAGATACGCGAACAGGCAATCAACCTGGGTGAAATCGTGCTGGGCGAAAAGCCGGAGGTGGAGGTGGAGCGCTGGCAAGCATTTCAGCAGAAAAGCGAAAACTGACGTTTTGTAAAAATGTGTTGTTCATTACGTAAACACTGGTTTTGTCTATTATTTAAGCGTTAGTATCAGCATGTCCCGCAGCAAGTCACAGCGAAAAAGAGGAAACCGCTATGTGGTCAGCCATTGGTCGTCTGTTGAGTGAGCAGTCAGGTGATGCTGAAATCAGCCAGCGTACAGCGTTGCCAGGAGGCGATGTGCATCCGGCGTGGCGCCTCCGCTACGGCGATCGCGACGTTTTTGTTAAATGTAACGGCCGTGAAATGCTCGATCTTTTTACCTGGGAAGCCGATCAGCTGCAGCTTTTGAAGCGCACCGGCACCATCCGCGTGCCGGATGTCTACGGCGTAGGTTACGATCGGGACGTCAGCTTTTTACTGCTGGAGTATCTTCCCCTTTCGCCGCTCCATGCGCAAAGCGCCCATCAGCTTGGCCAACAGCTGGCGCGCCTTCACCAGTGGAGCGATCAGCCACAGTTCGGCCTGGATTTCGATAACAATATCAAAACGTCGCCGCAGCCTAACAGCTGGCTCAAGCGCTGGTCGGTCTTTTTTGCCGAGCAGCGTATCGGCTGGCAGCTTCAGCTCGCGGCGGAAAAAGGCGTGCAGTATGGCGATATCGATCTGATTGTGCGCTGCGCCAGGGAGCTGCTCGACTCGCATCACCCTCAGCCTTCGCTGCTGCACGGCGATCTCTGGCCGGCAAACTGCGCGACGGCGGCTGAAGGGCCCTGCGTGTTCGATCCGGCCTGTTACTGGGGCGACAGAGAGTGCGATCTGGCGATGCTTCCCTGGTTTCCGGCGCTGCCGCAGGAGATTATGGAAGGCTATGAGTCGGTATGGCCGCTGCCTCGCGATTACCAGCAGCGCCAGCCGGTTTATCAGCTCTACTATCTGCTTAATCGGGCAAACGTCTTCGGCGGCGAATGGCTGAAGGAAGCCCAGCGGGCGGTCGGCGCCCTGCTGGACCAGGCGGAGGCGGGCAAACAATTTGCCCGTCCGGCGTAGGGCCGTCAGCTGATAAAGCCTGCCAGCTTAAGCACAAAATAGCCCGCAACGGCTATCAGGATGGGCAACACGTACAGCGGAAAAAACTGCAGAAAAATGGTGTGGCGCGGCACCACGATTTTTTCTTCCAGCTGCTGGCGGCTGCGCCCTTCTTCACCTTTCGCTTTTTCCAGGATCATCTGATCCTCAATGCCTTCACGCAGATGCCGGGACTGTCGCCACATTCTGGCGCCGGAGGCCTGTAGCGCCAGCCCGACGAAAATCAGTATATAGATTAGCCAGAACAGCCAGTTGCCGCCCTGGTTAAAATCCGGCACCGGTGAATTATGCCAAAAGGCGTTTAAAAAGCCGGTATTGAAGCGGATCATATCGATCATCACGTGAGAAAAATCCTGCATTACCGCATTGATCCCTTCGCGCTTTTCACGACTCACTTCCAAAAAACGCATCAGTGAAACCAGCGTGGAAATCAGCGCCGGAATAAAGATAATCCAGCCGGCGATCCGCTTTAGTATCGCGACTCTTCCAGCCTGTTGATAAGTCATGCTTTCTCCTGTCCTTATGCTGTGAGGGCTGTAAGTTTACCCTCGCCCGGCAAAATGTGCCTGAAAAAAGTGTGCCCTTAAGCGGAAAGGCAAATTAACGCGCGCAATGCTCTGGCTGTTAACTTCATGTTAAGGTGTCAGAAAACTGCTAACGGAGCCGCATTATGTCTTATTCACGTCCAGTGCTAGCCGCAATTTTTGATATGGATGGATTACTAATTGATTCCGAGCCGCTATGGGAACGCGCGGAGCTGGACGTTTTCGCTACGCTGGATGTCGATCTTTCCCGCAGAAGCGAGATGCCGGATACGGTAGGCCTGCGCATCGATCAGGTTGTGCGCATGTGGTATGAAACGCTGCCCTGGATCGGGCCATCGCAGGAGGAAGTCACGCAGCGTATTCTTACCCGCGCGCTGACGTTAATCGAGGAGACGCGGCCGCTGCTGCCCGGCGTGGAGCTGGCGCTGAAACTGTGCCAGGCGGAGGGGCTGAAAATTGGGCTGGCTTCCGCCTCGCCGCTTTTTATGCAGGAAAAGGTGCTGGCGATGTTCGGCCTGCGTCACTATTTCGAAGTGCTGGCCTCGGCAGAATCGCTGCCGTACAGCAAACCGCATCCGCAGGTCTATCTGGACGCGGCCACCCGTCTCGGCATCGATCCGCTTAACTGCGTTACGCTGGAAGACTCCGTTAACGGTATGATTGCGACCAAAGCCGCAAGGATGCGCTCAATCGTGGTGCCTGCGGCCGTTTATGCCGACGATGCGCGCTGGGCGCTGGCCGACGTCAAACTGACCTCGCTCACCGAGCTGGGCAGCAAGCATCTGCTTGGCAAGTAACATCAGTGTCCGCTTTCCGCCCTGCCGTAAACTGGCCGGGCGGTACGGCTTCTTTAAGCAGAATGAAATGCTGACCCTGCTGCTTCCCGTCAGCTGAATGTTAACAGGCAGATACAGCCTTTCGCTATTTTCTACCCGGCAATGAAATCTGTAATCGGTGGAAGACCTTTGCGCGTCCAGCCCCTTAATCAAGAGTATTGATGCCATTACGGCGCTTAACCGCTTATACTAACTGGAACCGCTACGTTTTCTTATCCATGCTCAACGCGCAGACGTAAAGGAAATATTAACCTTTCGTTACAGCGTCACATATTTATTCTACTGTATATATCCCCTATACTGGATGCATTGACAGTTCAGTTACCGAGCGTTTTCCATGACGGCCGAAGGCCACGTTATTTTTGCTATCGCCAGCGCGATTTTTGCCAAGCGCGCCGACCTGACGCCCGTTCTTGGTGATGGCGACTGGTGGCACGTTATTCCCGCCACGCTGCTTACCTGCCTGCTGCCGGATATCGATCACCCGCGCTCTACCCTTGGTCAGCGTTTTCGCTGGCTGTCGCAGCCCATTGCGCGCGCCTTTGGGCATCGGGGCTTTACCCACAGCCTGCTGGCCGTAATCGGTGGCGTGGCGCTGCTTCAGCTAAAACTGCCGCAGGAATGGGTGCTGCCTGCCGATGTCTTTCAGGGCATGGTGCTGGGCTACCTCAGCCATATTGTCGCCGATATGCTTACGCCTGCCGGCGTGCCGCTGCTGTGGCCCTGCCGCTGGCGTTTTCGCCTGCCGCTGCTGCACAGCCGCAACGGCAACCAGATGGAGCGAATGCTCTGCCTGACGCTGGTTGCGCTGGCGCTATGGTTCCCGGCCGGGTCGCCCTCTTTTGGTGCGGCAAGCTGGCCCCTGCAAATGATCGATCAGGTGCAAAACAGCGTTACGCGTTTTATAAATCACCAGGTAGCGCAATAAGTCACCGATTTCGTTCAATAAATTATAAACTATTCCTTTTGATTATATGGGCGTCTCTCCGCGAGCTGCTACCATCGCCCCCAACGCGTATCCGATGCGCAATAAAAATAGCTCACTGACGAGGCCGCTGATGCCTCGTCAAAAAAGGAGATCTGGGGATGAATTTTCCATTAATTGCAAACCTGGCGGCGTTTATTCTGCTGCTGGGGCTACTGGCTAAAAGCGGCAACGCCAGCTGGAGCCTGGCGAAAAAAGTGCTGCTGGGCCTGGTTGTAGGCGTGCTGTTTGGGCTGATCCTGCACACTATTTACGGTGCCGATAACCCGGTGTTGAAAGAATCCATTAGCTGGTTCAACGTTGTCGGCAACGGCTACGTACAGCTGTTGCAGATGATCGTCATGCCGCTGGTGTTCGCTTCGATTCTCAGCGCCGTGGCCCGTCTGCATAACGCGTCGTCGCTGGGCAAAATCAGCGTGCTGACTATCGGCGTGCTGCTGTTCACTACGGCGATTTCCGCGCTGGTGGGCGTTTTTGTTACCTGGCTGTTTGGGCTCAACGCCAGCGGTCTGGTGCAGGGCGTGCAGGAAACCGCGCGCCTGTCTGCGCTACAGTCTAACTATATCGGTAAAGTGGCCGACCTTTCCGCGCCGCAGCTGCTGCTCTCTTTCGTGCCGAAAAATCCTTTCGCCGATCTGACCGGGGCCAATCCGACCTCTATTATCAGCGTGGTGATTTTTGCCGCTTTCCTGGGCGTCGCCGCCCTGCATTTACTGCGTGACGACAAACCGAAAGGCGAGCGTGTGCTGGCCGCCATCGACGTGCTTCAGGCATGGGTGATGAAGCTGGTGCGTCTGATTATGAAGCTGACGCCTTACGGCGTAATGGCGCTGATGACCAAAGTGGTCGCCAGCTCTAACCTGGCGGATATCGTCAAGCTGGGCAGTTTTGTCATTGCATCTTATCTGGGCCTGGCGATTATGTTTGCGGTGCACGCGCTGCTGCTTTCCGTTAACGGCGTCAATCCCAGGCGTTTCTTCCGCAAGGTCTGGCCGGTTATCACTTTTGCTTTTACCAGCCGCTCCAGCGCGGCGACCATTCCGCTGAGCGTGGAAGCGCAAACCCGCCGCCTTGGCATTCCGGAATCGATCGCCAGCTTCTCAGCCTCTTTCGGCGCCACTATCGGCCAGAACGGCTGTGCCGGGCTGTACCCCACCATGCTGGCGGTGATGGTTGCGCCAACGGTAGGCATTAACCCGTTCGATCCGGTCTGGATCGCCACGCTGGTTGGCATCGTTACGCTAAGCTCTGCCGGCGTAGCGGGCGTGGGCGGCGGCGCGACCTTTGCCGCGCTGATCGTTCTGCCAACGCTGGGCCTGCCGGTCACGCTGGTGGCGCTGCTGATTTCGATTGAACCGCTGATCGATATGGGCCGCACCGCGCTTAACGTTAATGGTTCAATGACGGCGGGAATGCTGACCAGCCAGTGGCTGAAGCAAACTGATAAATCTCTGCTGGACGCGGAAGCGGACAACGAAGCCGAACTGGCGCATCGTTAAGCAAAACGTTGTTTATGCAACCTGTTCAGGGGCCGCTCAGCGGCCCTTTTTATTGTCTGCTAAACATAACCCTTCGGTTTCCGGGCGTACCTCGCGCACTGTTCTATAGTTAATGGTTAGAAACACACATCACAGGAGCAAGTGAGCATGTCGAAAGAAACCGATAACAAGGAAATCACCCATAATGCCCCGTTAACCGGGCCTGATTCCGCAAAGCCGGGAATGGATTCGCTGGCACCCGCCGATGGCTCGCATAAGCCGCTTTCTGAGCCAACGCCGCCCGGCAAGCAGCCTACTGCGCCCGGCAGCCTGAAAGCGCCCGAGACCAGTAACGCCAAGCTGGACGCGCTGGAAACCTTCCGTAAAGGCGGCGAGAATTTCCCGCTGACAACCAATCAGGGTACGCGCATCGCTGACGACCAGAACTCGCTGCGCGCCGGTACTCGTGGCCCAACGCTGCTGGAAGATTTTATCCTGCGCGAAAAGATCACCCATTTTGACCACGAGCGCATTCCTGAACGTATTGTCCATGCCCGTGGTTCAGCGGCGCACGGCTATTTCCAGCCCTATCGCGATATGAGCGATATCACCAAGGCGGATTTCCTGCGCGATCCTGAAAAGCAGACGCCGGTTTTCGTGCGTTTCTCTACCGTTCAGGGCGGTGCAGGCTCGGCGGATACCGTACGCGATATTCGCGGCTGGGCCACCAAGTTCTATACCGATGAAGGCGTTTTCGATTTAGTCGGCAACAATACGCCGGTGTTCTTTATTCAGGACGCGCACAAATTCCCGGACTTCGTGCATGCGGTAAAACCCGAGCCACACAATGAAATTCCACAGGGCCAGAGCGCGCACGACACCTTCTGGGATTACGTCTCGCTACAGCCGGAAACGCTGCATAACGTGATTTGGGCAATGTCCGATCGTGGCATTCCGCGCAGCTACCGCACGATGGAAGGCTTCGGCATTCACACCTTCCGCTTTATTAACGCCGAGGGCAAAGCGACCTTTGTGCGCTTCCACTGGAAACCGGTCGCGGGCAAAGCTTCGCTGCTGTGGGACGAATCACAAAAACTCACCGGCCGCGATCCCGATTTCCATCGCCGCGATCTGTGGGAAGCCATTGAGGCGGGCGACTATCCGGAATATGAGCTGGGCGTACAGCTGATCCCGGAAGAAGATGAATTCAAATTCGATTTTGACCTGCTGGATGCCACCAAGCTGATCCCGGAAGAGCTGGTGCCGGTGCAGCTGGTCGGTAAGATGGTGCTGAACCGCAATCCGGACAACTTCTTTGCCGAAACCGAGCAGGTTGCTTTCCATCCCGGCCACATCGTTCCCGGCCTGGATTTCACCAACGATCCGCTGTTACAGGGCCGTCTGTTCTCCTATACCGATACGCAGATCAGCCGTCTTGGCGGGCCTAACTTCCATGAAATTCCGATTAACCGTCCGACCTGCCCTTACCATAATTTCCAGCGTCAGGGGATGCACCGTACGGATATCGATACCAACCCGGCCAACTACGAGCCGAATTCCATCAACGATAACTGGCCGCGCGAAACGCCGCCGGCTCCGCATCGCGGTGGATTTGAAAGCTATCAGGAGCGTATTGAAGGCCACAAGGTGCGCGAGCGCAGCCCTTCCTTCGGCGAATACTACTCGCAGCCGCGCCTGTTCTGGAACAGCCAGACGCCTGTTGAGCAGCAGCACATTATTGACGCCTTCTCTTTTGAGCTGAGCAAGGTGGCTCGCGCCTATATCCGCGAGCGCGTCGTGGATCATCTGGTGCGTATCGACGTGTCGCTGGCTAACGGCGTGGCGGAGAACCTGGGCATCGCGCTGTCCGATGAGAAGATGCATACCGCGCCGCCGAAAGACGTTAACGGCCTGAAAAAAGATGCCAGCCTGAGCCTTTATGCCGTGCCAAGTGGCTCGATCAAAGGCCGCCAGGTGGCGCTGCTGATCAGCGACGGTGTGGTAGCGGCAGACGTGCTGGCAATCTTGCAGGAGCTGAAGGCGCAGGGCGTGCACGCCAAGCTGCTGGCGCGTCATATGGGCCAGGTTCGTGCCGACGACGGTTCTAATCTGCCTATCGACGCTACCTTTAGCGGCCTGCCGTCGTTGACCTTTGATGCGGTGATCGTGCCGGACGGCAACATCGACGCGCTGCTGCTCAGCGGCGACGCCCGTTACTTCCTGCTGGAAGCCTATAAGCATCTGAAGGTGATTGGCCTGAGCGGCGACGCCCGCCGCTTCAAATCGCAGTTCGGTCTGGGCGACAGCGAGCGTGAGGAAGGCGTCATCGAAGATGATAAAGCCGAAGGCGTGCTGATGAGCGAGTTCCTGGCCGCGATGGCCGCGCACCGCGTCTGGTCGCGCAGCCAGAAGGCGCTAAGCGTTCCGGCTTAATCCGCCGTTCGTTTGTTCACTGAAGGTGCAGCCGGTAGCGGCTGCGCCTTTTTATTTGGCATCTCCTGCCGATTAGCGCGCATAAAGCGCCTTTCGCCCGCGCCTTATCCGATCTCTACACTGTGGCACTGAACTTGCTTCTTCCTGATACCACTCGTTGTTCAGGAGAAGATCCATGAGAGTTGACACCCGCTATCGTTACCGCATTTTCGCCATGCTGTTTTTTATCGCGCTGATCAACTATATCGATCGCGGCGCCCTCTCCTTCGCGGCAAACGCCATTTCTGCGGAATTTCATTTCAGCAAAACGGAGCTGGGCGTGGTGCTGAGCTATTTCGGCTTTGGCTATCTGTTCGGCTCGCTCTGCGGCGGGTTTCTGGCCGATCGGCTGGGCACAAAAAAAGTCTGGCTGCTGGCGGGCGTGCTCTGGTCGCTGTTGGAGATCGCTACCGCCTGGGCGGGAGAGCTGGGCGTGGCGCTGTTTGGCGGCTCGGCCATTATGGGCTTTGCCGTAATGCGCATCCTGTTCGGCTTTGCCGAAGGCCCGGCCTATGCGCTGATGAACAAAGCTATCGCGCACTGGGCGCCCGATAACGAGCGCGGCATGGCGCTGGGCATCGGCTTACTCAGCACCCAGGTAGGCGCGCTGCTGACGGCACCGATCGCCGTGGGCCTGCTGCTGTTGACCAACGACTGGCGGCTGATGTTTATCCTGCTCGGCGTTTTCTCGCTGATCGCTATGGTGATTTTCGCGCGAATTTTCACCGACAGCCCGATGCAGCAGCCGCGCGCCAGCCAGGCGGAGCGCGAGTTGATTATGCAGGGCCAGCAGCAAAGCACCGCCGGGCCGCGCCTGCCGTGGTGGCGCTTTTTCACCAGCCGCACGCTGGTCTGCAACGCGCTGGGCTATTTTTCTTTCCTGTATGTCACCTTTACCCTGGTCACCTGGGGGCCGAAATATTTGCAGGACAGCTTTCACTACGATCTGCACTCGCTCTGGTATGTGGCGATGATCCCGTGGAGCGGCGCCTGCATTACCGTGCTACTCGGCGGCAAGATTGCCGACACGCTGCTGAAGCGCTCCGGTAATCTGCGGCTGGCGCGCAATCTCTTTGCTGCCGTCGGGCTGCTTTGCACCGGACTCTGCTTTATGGCGATCCCGTGGATGGCTTCCGCCGCCGGGATTATCCTGCTGATGACGCTGGGCAACGCCCTGAACGCGCTGGTAAATAACGTTTACTGGTCGGTGGTGATTGACGTCACGCCGAAATCCACGGTCGGCACCTATAGCGGGATGACGCTGGCCATCGCCAACCTGGCATCGATCCTGTCGCCAATGCTGAGCGGCTGGCTGGCGGAGCATTTCGGCTACAACGCCATGTTCAGCGCGACGGCGGCCATTGCCTTCGGCAGCATGCTGGCGATGACGCTGCTGCAACCGGAGAAAAAGCTGACGGCAACGCCCCCTGTCAGTCCCGATCTGGCAGCCAACATGGAGGCGGAGTTAAGAATACGTTAAGCAGTGTAAGCAACCCGCAATAGCCGCAGCCGCCGCTTGCGTTTTCACTGGCCCGGAGTAATGTTAGCGGCAGTGAGGACCAGGAGAAACTGTATGAAAAAGGTGATAAGCGCTCTGTTCGCCTTAACGCTGTTGTCGCCAACGCTGGTGGCAGCGCATCCTGGCGGCTGGGGACCGGGGCCAGGCTGGGATCGCGGTCCGGGTTGGGATCGCGGTCACGGCTGGGATCGCGGCCACGGTTGGGATCGCGGCCGTGGGCCGGGCAGGCTCTCTTTTTTACCGGGAGCGGCAGCGGCGGTGATTATCGGCGGTCTGACCTATTACGCGCTCAACGGCAACTACTACCAGCGCCAGCACGATAACACCTATGTAGTGGTGCAGCCGCCGGTAGAGCGCTTCAGCAGCGATATGCGCGCGCTTGATTACAACGGCGAACGCTTCTACGTGCAGGAAGGCCACTACTATCGCCGCGATATCGACGGACGCTATCTGGAAGTGCCGCGACCGCCAGGCCTGTAGGCAACAGGCATAAAAAAACCGGCTAAGGCCGGTTTTTTCTTTACTCCGTCAGGCGATTACTGATTAACCTGCGGATCGGTATCGTACTCTTTGCAGCTCTGGAAGCCGTAGTTCATTACGCGGCCTGTGTCGCTGTAGCTGACAAAGTAGGTCTGCTGCTTGCCGTCACGCTGGCCCAGCACATAGGTCTGGCAGGTGCCGCGAGCGTGAACCATGGTGATTTCAGTTGAAGGCGGGCCGGCGATATCGCGAACCTGCTGGCGGGTCATGCCTTTTTTCACGTCCTGTACCACAGGCTTAGTGACATAGCTTTCCGCGCGGTCATAAGCTGAACAGCCGGATAATACAGCAAGCGCCACTGCCGCACCGATAAGTCCTGTTACCTTGTTCATGTTTTTTATTCCTCATTTATTGTCCATGTCGCTTTAAGCTTGGAACATAAATGCAGAGTTATCAACTTTATGGCAGAAAAAAACGCTTACCCCGGCCGGATAAAGACGCTTATAATGCCGCCCCCGAGAATGAACGTTCATTCTCAAACGGCGCCTGCGCCTTTTGTCATTGCCCAGCGCGAGGGAGTATGAGCCAACCCAATCCAACCCGCGACGCCCGCCATCGGCAGCGTCAGGACGAAATTATCGCTGCCGGTCGTCGCTGCTTCCGCCAGTCCGGCTTTCACGGGGCCAGCATGGCGCAGCTGGCCGCCGAGGCGCGGCTTAGCGTAGGTCAGATCTATCGCTATTTTGCCAGTAAAGACGCGATTATCGAGGAGATGGTCAGGCGCATTATCGATGCCCGTCTGCAACATATCAAAGAGACCGCTACCGCCGATCTGCCTCGCCTGCTTGCCTGGCGTCACGCGCTTAACGAAGACGACGAGGCGCTGATGAAGGAAGTTGCAGCGGAAGCGACCCGCAATCCGGTCGTGGCCCGCATGATGGCGGAGGCCGACCACCGCATGTTTACCCAGGCCTGCCTTAACGTAAAGCGCGACCATCCCGCTATGAGCGATGAACAGGTGCGCGCCTGCGTAGAGGTCATGGCCGTCCTGACGGAAGGCACGGCCTGGCGACGCCTGACGCCGCAGAAAGCGTCGGCGGAGCGCCTTTACCAGCTTTACCAACACATCAACGCACTACTTTTCACCACAGAGGATCCATGACATCTGCACACCCCAACCGGTTTGGCTATGCCATTACGCTCGGCCTGCTGGCAGCGCTCGGGCCGCTTTGTATCGACCTGTATTTACCTGCCCTGCCCGCGCTTGCCCGCGACCTGGCCGCGCCTACCGCCACCGCCCAGCTTAGTCTGACCGCCGGCCTGATTGGCCTCGGCGCCGGCCAGCTGATATTCGGCCCGATGAGCGATAAATATGGCCGCATCAAGCCGCTGCTGCTGTCGCTGGCGCTGCTGCTGATCGCCTCCGTCGGCTGCGCGATGGCACAGACTATCCACCAGCTGCTGCTGGCGCGCCTGTTTGAAGGGCTTTCCGGCGCAGGCGGCGCGGTGCTTTCCCGCGCTATCGCCAGAGATATGTACAGCGGCCACGACCTGACGCGTTTCTTTGCTTTGCTGATGCTGGTCAACGGCCTGGCGCCCGTCGCCGCGCCGGTGCTGGGCGGCGCGCTGATGACGCTGCTGAGCTGGCGCGGCCTGTTTATGGTGATTGCCGTTATCGCGCTGCTGCTGTTTATTCTGGCGCGCGTAAAACTGCGCGAAACCTTAACGCCGGAACGCCGCAGCCAGGGCAGCCTGTTTTCCGCGTGGGCCGTGCTGGGTCAGGTGGTTATCCACCGTCCCTTTATGGGTTTTTGTCTGACCCAGGGCTTTATGATGGCCGGGATGTTTGCCTATATCGGCGCTTCGCCTTTTGTTTTACAGCAGATTTATGGCCTCTCGCCGCAGGCGTTCAGCTTCTGCTTCGCCGCCAACGGTATCGGCCTGATTATCGCTTCGCAAACCAGCGCGCGCCTCAGCCCGCTGTGGGGTGAGTATCGCGTGGTGAAAGGCGCGCTGGTGCTGGCCTTGGTCTCCTCCGCCAGCCTGCTGCTGGCCGGTCTGAGCGGCGCGGCGCTGCCTTTCGTGCTGGTCGCCCTGTTCTTCAGCGTGGCGAGCAACGGCGCGGTCGGCGTGGCTGCCGCCTCGCTGGCGATGCAGAGTCAGGGCCATCGCGCCGGCAGCGCTTCCGCCGTGCTGGGCGTGGTGATGTTTACCCTGGGCGGCATCGCCGTGCCGGTGACGGGTATCGGCGGCACCTCGGTGTTGACCATGACCGCCACCATCTTCGGCTGCTATATGCTGGCCATCGCCATGTTCGTTTTGGTGGCGCAAAAACCGAAAAAGCCTGATTAATCAATAAAAGGCGCGTAAATAGCGGGTTCAACCTTGTTGTTTCGCGCCTGGCACGTTAATTTTAAGACAGAGGTTTTCGGCAACTGCCCTGACACTAAATCTGAGGAGAGGTAAATGGCTCTGCAACAGGAAATTATCGAAGCGCTGGGGGTTAAACCCACTATTGATGCACAGCAGGAAATTCGCACCAGCGTCGACTTTCTGAAAGCGTACCTGAAGGCTTACCCGTTTATTAAGTCGCTGGTACTGGGTATCAGCGGCGGTCAGGACTCCACGCTGGCCGGCAAGCTCAGTCAGCTCGCCATCAGCGAGCTGCGTGAAGAGACCGGCAATCAGGACTATCAGTTTATCGCCGTGCGTCTGCCCTATGGCAATCAGACAGATGAACAGGACTGCCAGGACGCGCTGCAGTTTATTCAGGCCGATCGCGTGTTGACGGTTAACATCAAAGAAGCGGTGCTGGCCAGCGAAAAAGCGCTGCGCGATACGGGTATCAACCTCTCTGATTTCGTGCGCGGCAATGAAAAAGCGCGTGAAAGGATGAAGGCGCAGTACAGCATTGCCGGTATGACTTCCGGCGTGGTAGTGGGAACGGATCACGCCGCGGAAGCGGTGACGGGCTTCTTTACCAAATACGGCGACGGCGGCACGGATATCAACCCGCTGTTCCGCCTGAACAAAGGCCAGGGCAAACAGCTGCTGAAAGCGCTGGGCTGCCCGGAGCACCTCTACCTTAAACAGCCGACCGCCGATCTGGAGGACGATCGTCCCGGTTTGCAGGATGAAGTGGCGCTGGGCGTGACCTATGAGATGATCGACCAGTATCTGGAAGGCAAGAAGATTGCCGACGACGCGGCGAAAATTATTGAGGGCTGGTATCTGAAAACCGAGCACAAACGCCGTCCGCCGATTACCGTATTTGATGACTTCTGGAAAAAATAAACCCGCCGGGCGGCTTTCCGGTCGCCCGCTTTTTTACGTTATTTTCCCTCTTTTCGTCGCTTGCCGTCAGCGGCATGTTGATTACCAGCGCGATCCGACTCTTTTTTATCCAGCAAACGCCTGATACACTGTATAAGCAAACAGTAAGCGGAGTGCAATGTGGTCAGACGTCAAGCCAGCCATCGCCTGTCTTTTGAACCGGCGGCAATTTATCAGTATCCCGAACACCTGCGGCCTTCGCTGGAAGGTCTGCCTTCCCTGCCCGGCGTGTATACCTTTCATGGCGACAGCGAATCCCTGCCGCTCTATATCGGTAAAAGCGTCAATTTGCGCAGCCGGGTAATGTCCCATTTTCGTACGCCGGACGAGGCGAAAATGCTGCGCCAGGCGCGTTACGTCAGCTATATCACCACGGCGGGCGAACTGGGCGCGCTGTTACTGGAAGCGCAGATGATCAAGGTGCAGCAGCCTTTGTTCAATAAGCGCCTGCGCAAAAACCGCCAGCTTTGCTCGCTGCTGATAAGCGATCTGAAGCCCAGCGTGGTTTACGCCAAAGAAGTCGATTTTTCCCATACTTCCGATCTGTTTGGCCTTTACTCCAGCCGCCGATCGGCGCTGGAAACGCTACAGAAAATCGCCGACGAACAGCGGCTTTGCCTGGGCCTGCTGGGGCTGGAGAACGTCAGCAAAGGCCGCGCCTGTTTTCGCGCCAGCCTGGGCCGCTGTGCGGGCGCCTGCTGCGGTAAAGAGACGCCGGAAGCCCATCACGAGAGGCTGCTGGCCGCGCTGGAACGCGTGCGCGTGCAGTGCTGGCCTTGGGAGGGCGCGGTCGGCGTGGTGGAGGATGGCCCGCTGAAAACGCAGATCCACGTGATCAATAACTGGTTTTACCTTGGCTCGGTGGATGATATCAGCGAGGCGGGCAAGCTGACCTCCACGCCACAGGGTTTCGACAGCGACGGCTATAAAATCCTCTGCAAGCCCATCGTCAGCGGCAAGTTCCCGATCGTTCCGCTTGGCTGACGCCACGTCAGCGCCGACAGCCAGATAAACGAAACCGCCGACGCTGCTCCCTGGTTCAGGAAACAGCGTCGGCGGTCTCAGGCGTGGCCTGCCGGGCGATCGCACCCGGCGGCTAAGGCTTATTCAGCGGCCGGTGCGGCTGGCGCAGGCTCGCCGTGGTGCGGCTTCTCGGTCAGACGTTTTTCAAAGTTCGCATTGAACTGTTTTTTCTGCTCCGGCGTCAGCACGTTATACATTTTGTTCTGCGTTTCCAGCATGGAAAGCGCACGGGCTTTGCCGTTAGCCGACATTTTCTCCGCCTGCGCTTCCGCTTTGGCCTTGTCGAAGCTGTCAGCCGCGATGATGCTGTGCAGCGTGCGGCGCTCTTCCAGGGAAGGACGCGGCATCTCTTTATGCGCCTCTTTCATGATGCTGCGCATCTGCTCTTTCTGCGCGTCCGTCAGGTTGAGGCCTTTGAACATCTCGTGCGGCCCACCGTGGCGAGGCGGCTTGTGCATCATTGGTTTATCTGCGCCAGCCGGTGCCGGCGTGATGTTATCTGCTGCGGCATGAACAATATTCGCCGCGCCCATTGCCAGTGTCATAGCTACAACCAGAGAAGTTAATTTACGCATACTATTTTCCTTTTGCATTTCTGTGACGACAGCGTTGTCGTAATGTCGGGATTCAGTTTATTGCGCTGAACGTCAAGTAGTCAGAACGTGGGTAAAGCCTTGAAAGCATAAAAGATAAAAAAGCGGCAATCATGGAGAGAATGCGAAGATTATGGTGAGGAATTGCAAAAGGATATGTATTTAGCGCGTTTAATGCAGAAATTGTGGAGGAGTGTAATACAGCCGACAGGAACGAGAAAGGAAAAAGTAAGGCGGGACGACCGCCGATGGGCTGGCATGAAGCGTCCCGGTCGGCGTCGTTGCGTTATCAGCTGCTGCCGCTGGTTTCATTATGGGCGTTATCTTCCACCAGCATCAATCCGGCGCGCTGCCCTTTCGCCACGTCGGGATTGGGAAAAAGAACATATTCCCGCGCCTGCTGCACGTAGCAGCGTTTGTCACCATCCTCCGCCAGCAGCGTGCCCTGCGGGAAAGCGGTAAAGTTCAGCGTTTCCGCGCCCATATGCAGCACGAAAGCCTCGGTAAAACGGGTGATCTGCTGCGAAACCCGATAGCGCTGCGGCGGCTCGCCCACGGGCGGTAAAGGTTCACCGGAGAGCAAAGCGGCCAGCGCGTCGCGCGCGGCGCTAAAAAGCGTTAAATCGTTGCGGCCAAAAGGCAGCGCTTTACCTAACTCCAGCGTGCAGCTGGCCGCGTTAAAGTGCTGCGAACTGTAATGCGTAAAGGTGCCGCCCGGCGAGCGATGGAACACCAGCGCCTCAAGTCCGGCCGCGCTCAGCCAGTGCAGGAAGGCGTCCGGCCAGGGCGTTTCACGCAGCGGCATGACGCCGAAGCGGCTGTGCCAGGAGCCGCGAATGGCGGTATGCAAATCCAGATGCCAGCGGCTCTCTTCGGTGCAGCTCACCTGCCAGAACGTCTCCAGCGCCTGTTCCAGTCGCCAGGCGCGCCGCGCTTCGGGATGGTCATCGTACTGCTGCCAGCGGCCGCCGAACAGCCGGTTGAGATCGCAATGGCGATAGCGTTTGCCGCTGGCGATCGCTTCCGGGTTGCCCAGAATAACCAGCACGCGCGCCTTGAGCGGCCGCTTGCCCGCCAGCAGCTCGCCGACCAGCTGGTTCAGGATTTCAATGGGCGCGGTTTCGTTGCCGTGGATCCCGGCGGAGATCACCAGCGCCTGCGTACAGGGCTGATGCGGATTAAGTTCAAGAATGCCGTGGTCCAGCCACTGCCAGCTTAGCTGGTCGTTGCGGCCGGAAACTTGTGCAGGCGGCTCTGTGCTTAACGTCTGCTGAAGAAAGTCCTGCATAGGTTCTCCTTATTATAGTTCTCCCTGCGACTGCCAGCGCGCGCCCGGGGTCAGCCCGACGCGCCCTGTTCCTCCCTGATTAGCGTTGGAAAGAGTAGATACTTCCTAAGTCTAGCATCTTAGTCAGCTCATCCAGCGCTTCGCGGTTTTCCGTGAGCAGCTGCGGGTCAGCCAGATCCGCCTGGCAAAGCCTGTCGCGGTAGTGGCGATCCACCCACGCATTGAGCAAGGTAAACAGCGTATCGGTCAGCATCACCGCCGGATTGACCGCCGCCAGCTCCGCCTCGTTCATCACCACGCGCAGCCGCAGGCAGGCTGGCCCACCGCCGTTGCCCATGCTTTCCCGCAGGTCGAAGACGTGCAGCTCGTCGATCGCGCCGCCTTCCGTGAGTTCGTTCAGCCAGCGCCAGACGCCGTCGTGCCGACGCGCCTCTTCCGGCAGCGCCAGCAGCATTTTGCCGTCCGGCTTGCTTAACAGCTGGCTGTTAAACAGATAGGTGGCGACGGCGTCGCTGACGCTGACCTGCGCATCCGGCACCACCACCGGCGTAAAGCCCGGCAGCCTTTCACGCAGCCGATCGAACAGCGCCTGCTGCTCCAGAAAAGCCAGCTCGTGACAGAACAGCACCTGCTGATTGCTGACGGCGATCACATCGTTGTGGAATACGCCCTGGTCAATCACCGCCGGATTCTGCTGCGCAAACAGCGTCCGGTTCGGATCAAGCTGATGCAGCCGCGCCACCGCCTGGCTTGCCTCCAGCGTTTGCCGCGCCGGATAGCGTGCCGGGATTAGGCCGCCGCCGCCCTCTTCGCGTCCATAAACGAACAGCTGTACGCCCGGCTCGCCGTAGCCCGCGCTGAAACGATTATGGTTGGCCGCGCCTTCATCGCCAAACATCGCAACCTGCGGCAAGGCGTCATGGACGCAGAAGTGGCGCACGTCGCGGAACATCGCGCGCAGTATCGCGCCCGTGGTGGGCGCTTCCAGCGAGCGGTGAAATTTGTTGTTCAGGTTCGCCACGGTCAAATGCACGCGGCTGTCGGCGCTGTCGGCGGAAGGCGAGACGGTAGCGGCGTTAGCGACCCACATTGCCGAAGCGGAACTGACCGCCGACAGCAGCATCGGGGCCTGCGCGGCCGCTTTCGCCAGCACCTGCGGCTCGGTGCCGCTGAAGCCCAGCTGGCGCAGTGCCGCCATGTTCGGCCTTTCGTGCGGTGGGATCACGCCCTGCGCAAAGCCCCTGTCGGCCAGCGCCTTCATTTTCAACAGGCCCTGCTTTGCCGCCAGTTTGGGGTCAGAGAGCTGATGCTGATGCCGGGAGGAGGCTTCGTTGCCAAACGACAGCCCGGCATAGTGATGGGTTAAACCGGGCAGGCCGTCAAAATTGACTTCGCGGGCGCTCATGATGCTTCTCCTGTGGGGCTGAAATCCAGGCCGGGCGACAGCGCGGCGGGCAGCGAAAGATCGGCCGAGGCCAGCGAAGCCAGCGGCCACGCACAGTAGTCCGCCGCGTAAAACGCACCGGGACGATGGTTGCCGGACGCGCCGATGCCGCCGAAAGGTGCGGTGCTGGCCGCGCCGGTCAGCGGTTTGTTCCAGTTGACGATCCCGGCTCGCGCCTCGATCAGCAGCCGATCAAACAGCTCGCGATGCGGCGAAATCAACCCGCAGGAAAGACCGTAGCGGGTGGCGTTGGCAATGCGGATCGCCTGGCTGAAGTCGTCATAGCGGATCACCGCCAGCAGCGGCCCGAACACTTCTTCGTCCGGCAGCGTCAGCGCCGTCACGTCGATGATGCCCGGCGTCAGGATAGCGCTCGTTTTCGACGGCCAGCGCATCGGCAGCAGCACTTCGCCGCCCGCCGCCACGCGCGATTGCCATTCCCCGTAAATGTGCTCCGCCGCCTGCGGCGAAATCACGCTGCCCATAAAAGGCTGCGGATCGGCGTCCCAGCGTCCCGGCTCGATTTTTGCCGCCACCGCCGCCAGGCGGGCAAGAAACGCATCGCCCTGCGCGCCACGCTTCACCAACAGCCGACGCGCGCAGGTGCAGCGCTGTCCCGCCGTGATAAAGGCCGACTGAATAGTAAGATGAACAGCGGCGTCGATCGACTGCGGATCCTCGACGATCAGCGCGTTGTTGCCGCCCATCTCCAGCGCCAGCATTTTTTCCGGCTGGCCGGCGAACTGCCTGTGCAGCTGATAGCCGGTCGCCGCGCTGCCGGTAAAAAGCACGCCGTCCAGCGAGGACTGCGTCAGCGTCCTGCCACAGTCGCCGCCGCCCTGCAGCAGATTCAGCACGCCGTCCGGCAGCCCCGCCTGCTGCCAAAGGCGAACCGTCTGCTCGGCGGTCATCGGCGTCAGCTCGCTGGGTTTAAACACCAGCGTATTTCCGGCCAGCAGCGCGGGCACGATATGCCCGTTCGGCAGATGGCCGGGGAAGTTATACGGGCCTAAAACCGCCAGCACGCCGTGCGGCCGGTGCCGCAGCTCGCTGTCGCCCTGCTGCGCTTCCCCGCTGCGGGCGTGATAAGCGCTGACGGAGATGGCGATTTTATTGATCATCGCCTGCACTTCCGTGGCGGCTTCCCAGCGCGGCTTGCCGGTTTCCCGGGCGATAGTGGCGGCCAGCTCTGCCTGATGTTGCAAAAGCAGCGTGGCAAAGCGTTCCGCCAGCGCGACGCGTTCCGCAAAGGGACGTTTCGCCCAGCCGGGAAAGGCGGCGCGGGCCGCCTCGACCGCCGTCGTTATTTGTGCCTGACTGGCGGCCCGGCCCTGCCACAGCGGCCGCGCGTCGATCGGATCCTGCTTGCTGAGCGCTTCGCCGTCGCCGGTCAACCACGCTCCGTTAATAAAATGGGTCATGCTTTTTTCTCCTCGCAGCCCAGAGTGACCACGCGCAGGCTGTCGCCCTGCCCGCAACGTAAAACAGCCGCCTGTTCCGGCGTCAGCGCCAGCGTGTCCGCATGCGGGTCGGCGTTGAGCAACACGACGCGAAAATCTTCGTAGCGCTCGTTGCCCACCAGGCAAAGCGGCAGCCTGTCGCTCCCTGCCGGCCCGATCGCCGCGCGCAGCTGCCGACTTTTGCGGATCGCCCGCACGCGATCGATATCGCATTCCAGCGTTGGGCCGCCGTCAAAAATATCCACATAGTTTTGATAGCGAAACCCTTCTGCCTCCAGCACCGCGCGCGCCGG
The DNA here is from genome assembly GCF_043420595.1 of Erwinia plantamica. Lineage (NCBI taxonomy): Bacteria > Pseudomonadati > Pseudomonadota > Gammaproteobacteria > Enterobacterales > Erwiniaceae > Erwinia > Erwinia plantamica. The sequence goes on along the minus strand of NZ_JBGCUC010000009.1, from coordinate 143,720 downwards.
TGCGGTTTGCGGATGGGTCTGCCCGATGGTGGCCTGCGCTTCGGCAGAGAGATAGTCGATATAAAGCGGATGCTTGGGCATCAGCTCGGCAATAAAGGTTTTTTTGCCGGTGCCGCTCAGGTAGTCGGCGGTGGTAAAAGAGATGGAAAAAAAGCGGCTGCCTACGCTCTCCCAGAAAGGTGAATGCCCGTTTTCGTCGCTGACGCCGCGCATCTCCGCCACGACTTTTTGCATAAAGCGGTGGCGGAAGGCGGCCATAAACAGAAAGCGGGATTTCGAGAGCAGATAGCCGTTTTTACCGCTGCGGTAATCGGGATCGAGAAACAGCGTGCAGAGTTCGCTGCTGCCGGTGTGATCGTTACTGAGCGACAGCGTAGGCAGCACTTTGTAGACGTTCAGTTCGCGCGAGGCGTGCACCTGCGTGCCGACGCGAAAGTTATACCAGGGATCCTGCATACCAACCGCCACCTCGATGGCGCAAATCCCGATTACGCGGCGCGTCGCCAGCTCTTCCAGCACAAAGACATAGCCCTGATCGGCCTGCGGCAGCTGGCCGCGCCAGGTTTGTATTGAGCGCTCAATCCTTGCGCTCAGCGTGGCGCTGTCGGCAGGCAGCGACGTCAGTCCGCCGCCGGTTTTACCGGCCAGCGTCATTAACTGCGCCAGGTCGTCGTGCTCTACGGGACGGATGACCATCATGATAACGCTCCTCGCGCGCGGCAGGTAAATTAAAGGTTTCAATAATGTTAATTTGGTGTACCACACTGTATGTTGCAGACTTTATGCCAGCCAGTACAAAAATGAATAAAAAAAGTGATAAAAAGAAAAATCAAAGAGATAGGATATGGCGCTATTCACTTTAATTGCATATAAAGTGAATAACGCTCAGGCGGTGCGGGCTGGCGAGACGGTAAAACAGCACGGTTATGCAACTGAACCAGTAAATAATGTTTTTGTGATCGCGAACGTCAATTATCAATCGCCCGGCACAAAGCGCGCACCTTGGGCGTGCAGTACGCACCAGAAAACAGCGCGGCTGAATGCCTGCGTCAGGTAACAGAAAATAGCGCGGCTGGACGCCTGCGTCAGGTAACAGAAAATAGCGTGGGCCTGGTGCCTGTAGCAAACATGCAGCACGCATCAGAAAACAGCGTGGGTCAGGTGCCTATGTCAGGCGATAGTACCGATCGGGAACCGGCGCTTCGGGGAGTTCGCGCTGGTTGTTCATCTCCAGCAGATTGATTTCTATATTGGTGCACATCGCATCCATCGGCAGATGGTTGTTGGCGTAGCCGAAAGGCATTTCCAGCTCCTCCGCCAGCGTATCCAGCGAAAGAAAGCTATAGGCGATAAAAACCGACACCAGCGGCGTCATATAGTGCAGATCCGGCACCAGCGCGAAAGGCAGCAGCGTACAGAACAGGTAAACGGTGCGGTGCAGCAGCAGGCCATAGGCGAACGGCACCGGCACGCTGGCCAGCCGCTCGCAGCCGCCCAGCACCAGCGAAAGCTGATGGATGCTGTTATCCAGCTGCGCGTAAACGATATCCGAGATCGCTCCGCTGCGGCGCTGGTCGGCCAGCCACTGGGATATTTTCAGTTCAATCGCATTGGTACGCGCGCGTCGCCGCAGGATGTCTTCGGCTTCGTCGCCCAGAAAACGGTTGAGATCCTCCCGCGCATCGGTGCGCCTGAGCTGGTGCTTGAGGCTATAGCAAAAGGCCATCAGCAAAGCGGCGATACGCGGCGCATCGGCCGGCGAGATCGCCAGCACCTGGCGCTGAATATCGCGGCAGGTAATTAGCAGGCTGCCCCAGAGCTGCCGCGCCTCGGAAAAGCGCGCATAGCAGACGCTGTTGCGAAAACCCAGGAAGATAGCGATGGAGACGCCGAGCAGGCTGAAAGGCGCCAGCGTCAGCTTTACGCCCAGGGTTTCGTACCAGTCCAGGCAGAAAATGGCGATAATCGACATCAGCAGATTCAGGCCAAGCCGGAACAGGATGCCGGGCAGCACGGAGCCGTGCCAGGAAAAAAGGCGAACAAACCAGTGGCGATGAGGACGGACGATCATAATAAGCAGCCGTAATTTTTTTAGAAAGAGTGGCAAATTCCGGCCGCTCTGCCCAGCTATTTCTGTGATAACTGTCACATCAGGCGCTGGTCAGGGCGCCATCAAATTGAACGAGTCCGCGCCGGAAGACTGTAAGGTTACCGGCGGCGTCAGCTTCAGGGTGATCCAGTTCGAGGTCACCCGCTGCTGCCTGCTGTCCTCGACGGTCACCGACAGATGGTATTCGTTGGTCGCTTCCGGCGAGCTGTCCCAGGCCGGAACAATGATGCTCCAGCCGTCCGGGCTGACGTTGTTGGCAGGCGGCGTCAGGCTCAGCGCCTGGGTGTCGCCCTGCCAGCTAATCGCCTTCAGCGGATTCGCCTGGCGAATCTGTAGCTTCAGGGGCAGCGTTTCGCCCGGCTGCACCTGCCACGGCGGCGTTGCCAGAAACACCGACAGCGTTTTCCGCTGGCGGAACTCCATCACCGGCAGATTACTGCGCGTTACCGCGTCGTAGCGGCTGCCGCTGAGCGAACGCGCGGCGGCCACGTTATCCGCCGACAGCTGCTTGCTCAGCGCCACACCGATCTGATAGTTCATTTTTAGCCCGAGCTGATCCTGCGTTTCGCCGCTGTCCGCCGTCTTATGCGAGGCGGTCAGCGTAAACAGCGGCACCGGCGTATAGCTAACGCCCACTTTAATTGCGGCAGGGTTGCTGCTCTGCGTGCCGCTGTTGAACAGATCGACATTGTCGCCCAGATAGCGTTCGTAGCTGAGCGAGACGCCGAGCTGCTGATAGAAAGGCAAATAGCCCTGCGTGGTGATGTCGTAGCCGCGCGCCATCCGCATCTCCTGCGTTGTCGAACGCTGCCGCCAGCCGGAAAGCGGCTGATAGTAGTTGGCGGAAAAGCGCAGATAGTGGCTCCAGGCCTCTGCGCCCAGCGATCCGCGCCGCTGGTTTTCGGTAAACAGCTCGTCGACAAAGGCGTTATAGCCCAGTCGCCAGCTACCGGTCAGCCAGCGCTGGCCAAGCCCCGCGTTGCCGACCAGCCCGTCATCCGTCTGCTCAACGCCCAGCTGGCTGAACGTCAGATACTGATAGTTATCCTGCCACGGCGTAAGCAGCTGCGCGGACGAGCCGTCGAAATTGCCGTTGCTGTCCACCAGCAGCGATAAGTTGGCCTGACCGTAGGGAGAAAGAAGCTGTTGCCCTTCGTTTTCAACGCGCTTTGCCGCCTCGTCGCGGAAATGATTAAAGGCCCAGGCGCCCGCCTCGCTGCTCAGCGATTTATCTTCATCGCTGTTCATACTGGCTTCGCCGATGCTTTTCATCGCCTGCGCGATACGCTTTTCCAGCGCCTGATCCGAACCGCTGCTGCTGCTACCGAGATCGGGCAGCTCACGGGCGAAGCGGGCAGGATCGGCAAAAGGCGCGTCGGCGACGCGGGTCTCCGTCATCAGCGCCTGAGCAAGCGGCGACAGGGCCAGCAGCCCGGCTGAAACCAGCGCTCTGGCGGGAATGGGAAAGGCAGTTATTTTTTTCATCACGTTATCAGCGGTCGTTAAGCCTTTTTCTGAATAAGAAACTTGGATGTAGATCACAAAAAACTAGCTTAACACTTTTATTTTGTCAGCGGCACCCGCCGTGCCTGCTGGCAGAGCGGCGAATTATCAACCAGACTTTGCGCTAACCTCTTAACCCGGAAACCTCTGATGAAAAAAAGTCTGCTCGCAGCGCTGCTGCTGACGGCCGCGTCCGCGTCTGCCGCCCCGGTTTTTACGCTCAGCTCCCCCGACTTTAACGATAACGCGCTGATGGCGAAAAAATTCGCTGGCGCCGCCAAAGGCAACGCCAGCTGTACGGGAGAAAACATTTCGCCGGCGCTGAGCTGGAATAACCCGCCTGAAGGCACCAAAAGCTTTGCGCTGGTGGTGACCGATCCTGTAGGCGCTAAGGGGCTGGGCGTCGATCATCTGGTGGCCTACAACATTCCTTTTCAGCGCACCAGCTTTGCCCAGGGCGAGCTGACCAGCGGCAAAGGCTATACGGGCGGGAAAAATTCGCCGGGCACTCTGCGCTATCACGGCCCGTGCCCGCCGGTCGGCAGCGGCGAGCATCATTATAACTTCACGCTGATCGCCACCGATTTACCGGCAAATGGACTGGAGCAGGGCTTAACGCGCGAGGCGCTGTTTGGCCGACTGAAGGGCCATACGCTGGGCGCCGCTGGCCTGATTGGACGTTTCGGCAACGGTTAACCGTGAGCGTTGAGCGCGTACGCTCCGGTATGCTTTATCCCGTAAGGATTGCCATTGCGAGCCAGGCACCCCGGCGCGGTTAGTATGATGCGCCAGGCGTGCCGGCACGGTCAGCCGCCGTTGTGCCATGGCGACCAAAAGTGACAGCGTCACTTATAGCCTGCGGATCGGCAGCCTTTAATGCAGTAACCAGGCAGGAAGGATTTAGCCCGATGAGAGAGGAATAAAGGCACCGCTAATGCGCATTCGATTCGCCTGTTTGAAAAAGAGGAACAGGCAATATCCGGGCACTTTATTCCGCTAAACGGGCCAATATCGCCGGGCGGCTGTCAATAACATGTTACGCCCCCGTTCGCAATTGTTCCCATTCTCAAAAGCGTCATGTAGACTAAATACAAATTTATCTTTCTGTAAAACAGAATGATTTTCACGTGGCGGCCCTGCCGTCCGTGAAGAGTGGATTGTAGCCGTAACCACTGACGATATTCACGAGGATCAATGTGAAAATAAGCATCGCGTTAACTCTGCTGGCAGCGCTCGCCCTGTCGGCCTGTAAGGCTCCTGCTCCTGCCGTCACGGACGATACGCTGGTCACTTCCAGCGTCGACGGCGTGACCCTGACGCATCGTCATGCGATCCAGGCTCCTCAATCCTTTACGCCAGTCAATGAAACCTATCGGGCGCTGTACAACGCTTCCGTTATGAACCGTCCTGATTTCGGCGGCAGCCTGGTTCGCTACCTGGAAAACGGCAAGCCTTTCACCGTGCTGGGCGAGGTGGAAAACCACTGGCTGGCTATCGCCGAACCGGACCAACAGGAGCTGATCGGCTACGTACCTTTCAAAGCCGGCGTGAAAAGCGAACTTTATGACGCCACGCTGCGTAGCGATCGGCCACGCCCGCGCAAAACCAAAAAAGTGTGCGTTGACGTCGGCGGACAAAGCAAAGCCTGTCGCAATAACGACACGGCCACCTGGATCCTGGAATAGGCGCGGTCCGCAGGGATCGCCCACTCAGAGAAAGCAAAAGGCGCCTTGCCCGCCACCTGGATGAGAAAGTAAAGCCTGATGACCCCGGAACACCATGCTGACGCGCCTGCCACCGTCAGCCAGGAAAACCCGCTACTCGCCGCCGCCGCGCCTTTGCTGAACGCAATTGTGCAGATCCGCCTGGCGGCAACCCATGACGATCCCGCTGGCCTGCGCCAACAGCTGGTGGATGAGATCCGCCAGTTTGAGACGCGCTGTAAACAGGCTGGCCTGCCGTTCGATATGATTATCGGCGCCCGTTACTGCCTGTGCAGCGCGCTGGACGAGGCCGCGGCCCAGACGCCCTGGGGCACACGCGGCGTCTGGTCGGGCAACGGCCTGCTGGTGACGTTTCATAATGAAAGCTGGGGCGGCGAAAAAGTGTTTCAGCTGCTGTCCCGCATCTCGCAGACGCCGGCGCAGCACCTGTGGCTGCTTGAAACCATCCACTATTGCCTGCTGCTGGGCTATGAAGGCCGCTACCGCGCGGTAGAGCAAGGCCGGTTGCAGCGCGACGCTATCCGCACCCGTCTGGCCCAGCTGATTACCGACACGCGCGGCGCGCTGCCGCCGCCGATGCAGCCGCAGCCGCAGCAACCCGTCGGGCAAAATACGCTGTGGCGTCCGCCGGTTCCGCTTTGGGCCAGTGTGGCGCTGGCCGCTTTTCTCGCCGGTCTGATCTACTCGGGGCTTAACTGGCGGCTGGGCAATGCCGCTGAACCGCTGCTGCGTGCCATTTGGGAAACGCCGCTGCCCAGTAACGAAATTGCCCGTAGCAGTTCGGCTCAGGCGCTGCTGGATCTGCGGCAACGGCTGGACGACCTGATTGCGGCACGGCAGCTCGACGTGGCCGACGGCACTAACGGCAGCAAGGTCATTATCGCCTCTGATAAGCTTTTCCGCCCAGCGGGCAGCGATCTGCTGCCTGAAGGCCGCGCGCTGATCACTCGCGTTTCGGCCGCCATGGACAATATCAAAGGCACCGTGCTGGTCAGCGTTTATACCGATAATCAGCCCGTGCGCTCCGCCCATTTCGCCTCTAACTATGAATATTCGCTTGCGCAGGCCCACACCGTCAGCGCGCTGATGCGTCAGCAGATGCTGGAGCCGAATCATCTTATCCGCAGCGAAGGCCGTGGCGACAGCAATCCGCTGCTGCCCAACGACAGCAGCGAAAACCGGGCGCGCAATCGTCGGGTAGAAATCGTGCTGTTACCGGCACCTGAAGTCCAATCCAGTCAGGCGGAGAAATACTGATGCCTTCCCTTCTCTTTTCTCTTTTTTCCAGCCGCTTGCTGTGGGGCTTTTTCGGCATTACGGCGCTTTGCGCGCTGATCTGGATGACCGGGCCGCTGCTGTCGCTGAACGATATTCACTGGCTGGAAAGCAGCATTAACCGCCAGATAGCCATTGGCCTGTGCTATTTTTTGTGGATCCTTTTCCAGCTGATCCCCCAGCTTTATCGCGCCTGGTTTAACAGCAAGCTGCTGAACAATCTGCAAAAATATAACCTTGACCACGCCGAGCAGGCGGCGGCGGAAGAGCTGCTCAGCGCGCTGTTCAGCGAGGCGGCGACTCTGCTGAAGAAAAAGCATTTTCCCGGCCGCAATCGTCATCGCGGCTGGCTGCAACGGTTTAGCGCGCAGTATCTCTATCAGCTGCCCTGGTACATCATCGTCGGCGCGCCGGGCGCGGGTAAGACCACGGCGCTGCTGAATTCCGGACTGGAGTTCCCGCTGGGCGACACGCTGGGCAGAAGCGCGCTGCGCGGCGTAGGCGGCACCCGCCACTGCGACTGGTGGTTTACCGAAGAAGCCGTGCTGCTGGATACCGCCGGACGCTATACGCTACAGGAGAGTCAGCGCGCCAGAGACGCCAGCGAATGGCAAACCTTTATCTCGCTGCTGAAGCGCTACCGCGCCCGCCAGCCTATTAACGGCGTGATCATGACCATCAGCGTGGCCGATCTGCTTAGCGATTCGGCCGACGCGCGCTACGTGCAGGCAACCGCGCTGCGCAGCCGCATGAAAGAGCTACACCAGCAGACCGGCATTCACTTTCCGGTGTATGTCATGGTGACCAAAACCGATCTGCTGAAAGGATTTATGAGCTACAACGGCTCTCTGGATAAAAGCCAGCGCGACGGGATCTGGGGCTTTACCTTCCCGTGGGAGCCCGATCGCCTCAGCGAACCGACCATTGGCGCGCAGTTTGACCGGCAGTTCCGCGAGCTGACGGCACGCCTTCAGGCCGATTTGGCCGGAAAGATGGCAAAAGAGAGCGATTTGACCCAGCGCGCGGACTGCTTTTTGTTTCCGCAGGAGTTTGCCTCGCTGCGGCCCCTGCTGGCGGAGTATCTGGAGATCGTCTTTGCGCCGGAAAAAGACGGCCTGCCCTGGGCGCCGCGCGGCCTGTTTTTCACCAGCGGCACGCAGGAGGGTCTGCCTTTCGACCGCATTATGGGCGAGCTGACGCGCAAGCTACAGCTGCCGCAGGCCACCAGCCACTCTATCGCCAGTTGGGATACGGTGCACCGCAACGCGCCGATCCCGGCTAATAAAGGGCAAAGCTATTTTATCCATTCCCTGCTCAGGGATCTGATTTTCCAGGAGAGCGGCCTTGCCGGCAGCGATCGCACCTGGGAACACCGTAATCGGCTGCTGCACTGGGCCAGCTACGCCTCGCTGGCGCTGGCGCTGCTGATCGCTACGCTGTTCTGGACCACCAGTTATTATAAAAATCAGCGCTATCTGCAGCAGGTGGAGGCCCGCCTTGAGCCGGTTGATAAGCAGGCGCAGCGGCTGGTGAACAATAACACCGGCGATATCCTGGATCTGCTACCCTTCTTAAATAGCCTGGTTGCCCTGCCGCAAAGCGACAGCTTCTCGCTGGACGATCCGCCGTTGAGTATGCGGGCGGGGCTTTACCGTGGTGACCAGATCGGCACGGCCGCGCTGGGCTTTTATCAAAATGCGCTAAAGACGCTGTTGCTGCCGCGAGTGGCGCAGAATATTACCGAGGCGCTGCGTAATGATAAGGGCGACGACAGCGATTTCAGCCGCAACGCCCTGCGCGCTTACCAGATGCTTTATCAGCCGCGCAGCTACGATGGCGAGTTCTTACGCGGCTGGGTGATGCAGAATTTGCAGCGAACGCTACCCGCCAGCGTAACGACCCGGCAGCTTCAGCAGCTGGACTGGCATTTAAGCCAGCTGTTGGATCGCCAGATCCAGACCTCGCCGTTTGTCAGAGACAACGCGCTGATTATGCGCAAGCTGGCCGTGAGTATTGACAGCGCGGGCAAGCAGGACGCCGGCACCGCGGCAACCTCTGGTTCGTCGGTTCAGGCCACGAACCCTTAGCGGGAAAGGGGATAACCATGACGGAAAAAAGCGAGCTGGGTTGGTACGGCAAGCTGCCGGGCACCGGCGATTTTTTACAGCGTCGTCTGCCTGAACCCATCGTGGCCAGCTGGTCAAACTGGTTCCAGCTCGGCTTATCGCACTGGTATCAGCATGGCGAAGCCGTAGGCGAACTCTTTAGCCGCGCGCCCGTCTGGAATTTCGCCCTGCCCGCCACGCTTGGCGTACAGCGGGTACAGATTGGCTGCCTGTTACCTTCGCGCGATCGCGTTGGCCGCAGCTGGCCCCTGCTGGCGCTACAGAGCGTGCCGGTCAGCCACTGGCATCCGGCGCAGCTTGCCGTTTCCGGCGACTGGTTTCGGGCGCTGGGCGAAGCGCTTCATCACGCGGTTTCGCAAACCTGTACGCCGGCCCAGCTTGAGCAGGCGCTGTTGAGCCTGCCGCCGCTGTCGCTGCCCGATACCAGCCGCTCCGATATTATGGACGTGATCGGCTATCAGGATCTGCCCTGCACGCTGGCCTGGCATGAGGTAGCCAACCGTTTTGACCCTATGCGCTATACCAGTTACTGGTGGACTAACCAAAGCGACGGCTATCCGTTAGCCAGCCATAAACACAGCGGTAATCTTACCGCCCGGCTCTTTACACAACTTTTTGACCCGGCCGCCGTAGCGCAGCCGGGTCGTCATGGACTCTATCCACCGATGTTTGAATAGGGTGACCGAATGACCCAGGTTTCAGGAAAAGCGCATGCGATTTACCCTTGTTGAGAGCAAAACCGAGGCGCCCGTTAACGTCTGTGATTTTGCTCCGCCCGGCGGCACAATAGGCCGAAGCGTAGATAACGATTTGGTTTTGCCAGACAGCGAACGCGCGATTTCACGTCTTCAGGCCGTGGTGCACGTTGCCGGGAACGGCGAGTGCAGGCTGACCAATCATGGCAGCGTGATTGCGATTTTACATAACCATGTCCCGCTGGCGCGCGGTAAGCAGATCCTGCTGCAGCACGGCGATCTGCTGGGGATCGGTGACTATCAGATTGCGGTGAGCGATCCTACCCGCATTGAAGAAAAGCCCTTCAGCGACGTTGACCCGCTGACGCTGTTTACCGAGGATCGGGCGCTGCCGGAAGATCCCCTGGGGATCCTGAACGAACAGGTGCCGATTGTCGTCCCGGTGGAGCGCGAACCTTCGCCCGTGCGGCAGCAGCACCGTCCCGGCGATGCCCGCCTGGGTATCGATCCTGTCGCTCACGAACCTGCCCAGGCCGAACGCGCCGCCGGCGCAAGCAACGAACAGCGTCTGCTGGCCGCGCTGATGGAAGGGATGGGGCTGGAAAGCGGGCCGGGAAAACCGCCTTTTACCGAAGAACAGATGCGTACTACGGGCAGAATGCTGAGCCTGTTTTCGCAAGGCACCGTCGCCCTGCTCTCTTCCCGCTCGATCCTTAAGCGCGGCGTGAAGGCGGAAATGACCATGATCCTGAACGAGGCCAATAACCCGTTCAAGATCCTGCCGTCGGGCAAAACGGTGCTGATGCAGATCTATCAGAGCCAGATGCCGGGTTTTATGCCGCCTGAACAGGCGGTACGCGATGCGCTGGTCGATTTGCAGGCGCACCAGCTGGGCATGATTGCCGGGATCCGGGCGATTATCGCCGCCATGCTGCAATCGTTTAATCCGCAGCGGCTGGAGGATCATGCCCGCCGCGACGGCAATCTGCCGCGCATTGGCCTCAGCGCCATAAAAAAAGCCGCCCTGTGGGACTATTTTTTGCGCCACTATCAAAATACCTCTGGCGAAATTGAGGATGATTTTCATACCCTTTTTGGCGACGCTTTCCTACAGGCCTATGATATGGAAGTGAATCAGTACAAAGATTCGCAAATCAGACCGGAACAAGAATGAAAATAAATCATGCCTCCACGTCGCAAACGGGCGCGCGTGAGAGTAATCAGGATGAAACCGGCGCGCGCGTAGGCGAGCACTCAGCGTGTTTTCTGGTCTGCGACGGCGTTGCCGGCACGGCTGGCGGCGAACAGGCTGCCCGCATCGCCCGCGACGTATTGCTGACGCACGCTGACGATCGTCCTTTTACCGCCTGCGACAGCAAAGCATGGGTGGAGGATGCGGAAGAAGCGATCCGCCTGGCGCAGAGGAAAAATCTGAATTTTGAGCGGATGAGCACCACGCTGGCGGCCCTGTTTATCGACCGCGATCGGCAGCTGGCCTGGTGGGCGCACGCGGGCGACAGCCGGGTTTACCACTTCCGCCGCGGGTTTATCCATTCTGTGACGCGCGACCATAGCCTGGCCCAGCAGCTAAAGGATGCTGGTGTAGATAATACCGGCATTAACAGTAACTTACTTTATAATGCTCTTGGCGCAGAAGGGACACAGCCCGTCAGCTACAGTGAAGTGATGCCGCTGGAGGATGGCGACGTCTTTCTGGTCTGCACCGACGGCTTCTGGTGCAATTTGCAGCCCGGCGAGATGGAGCAGGCTTTGCGCATGGTCAGCTCGCCCCATGAATGGCTGGCGCTGATGCATAAAGCGATCAATCGCAGCGAGAAAAAAGATAATTTAAGCGCGGTAGCTGTCTGGGTTGGCTCGCCGCAGGATACTACCCTGTTACAATCGATGGCGGATTCCGCTCGCTTTCTTCCGTCGCGTGATTAACCAAGGAACGCTATGAAATTCTGGTTGCCGGCTGTCACACTGTTGTTTGCAACTACCGCTCAGGCGGAAGACTACCGCGTGGTCTATTCTCCCAGCCTGGCGCTGGAAGTCTTTATCGATAACGTGGAAAGTAATGCGCCGAAGGACTGGTGTCAGGAGAATATCCCTCTGCGCATCGTCTCGGGCAAAAGCAAAGAGTCGAACGTGCTCAACACTTTTTTGCCGCGCGTAGGCAAGCTGCTGAATAACCAATGCGGCAAGCTGAGCGAGCTGCCGTGGCAGATGACCAACGAGGCGGGCTCGGTGCTCGCTTCCGGCACCGCCGCAAAAGTGCAAAACTGGCGGCCGATCGTTATTGCCGACGGCACCGCTGCGGCCACCGCCAGCAACGCGGAACCGCTGGATTTGTCGCAGCCTGCCAACAGCGCGCCGCTGCAGCATTTCGATCTGCCGGGCGGCTGCCACTTCCGCACCTGGTGGGACGAACGAGGCCAGTCGCTGTTTATTCCGGATGCCCGCCATCTTAGCTGCTCCACGGAAGGCTGGCTGGAAGGCAAAAGCGAACTGACGCTGGCCAGCAACGGCAAGACCCAGGCGATCCCCGTACAGTTTTATCAGGGCTTCCCTTTACGTAACCTGCACCCGTCGCCGGGCGAGCTGACTATCGTCGCCGCGAATAACCAGCGCCTGGTCGTGGCCAAAAAGAGCGCGCCGGACAGCTGGCTGCTGCTGACGTTTAATCCGCAGCTGCACGTCTGGTCTTTTGAAGGCGCGCTGCTGGTGAAAATGAGCAAAAGCCAGGCGAACGATGCCGCGCTGCTGAAAAATCGCGTTGAGGCGCTGCGCAAAACGTGGGGCGCGTTGACCAATCCGCAAGTGAAAATAAATGTGCTGCTGGTGAACGACCTGCATGCAGATCTGGCCGATCCGGCTATTGGCGCCTGGCGCACCGTTAACTGACTGCATTTTCCCGCAGGGTGAAAAGTCGCTAACGCTTAGAGAGTGTTTACTATGTCGGCAAACGATAAGAAAAACGTGCCCAACGCCCTTCCGGCCGGGCACCGTTTTAACGAATTTGAAATCAAAGAGGTTATCGGCGGCGGCGGCTTCGGCATTGTTTATCGCGCCTGGGATCATCTGCTGGAACGCACCATCGCCATTAAAGAGTATCTGCCGGTATCGCTGGTTTCGCGCGATGAGAACCTGACTATCGCGCTGCGCGGCGAACGCTATCAGAAACTGTTTACCGCCGGGCTGAACAGCTTTATCCAGGAAGCCCGCCTGCTGGCCCGGTTTAACCATCCCGGCCTGCTGCACGTGCTGCGCTTCTGGGAAGAAAACGGCACCGCCTATATGGGCACGCTGTACTACAGCGGCATGACGCTAAAGGAGTGGCAGCTGGGCAGCCCTGAAACGCTGACCGACGCCTGGATCCGCCAGCTGCTGCCGCCGCTGTTCGGCGCTATCGACACCATCCATCAGGCGGGCTATCTGCATCGCGATATCTCGCTGGACAATATTCAGATCCAGGATAACCAGCTGCCTGTGCTGCTGGACTTCGGCTCCGCCCGCAAGACCATCGGCAACCTTTCCGACCAGACGGAAATCATGCTTAAGCCAGGCTATGCGCCTATCGAGCAGTACAGCGAAGAGAGCGACAGCGATCAGGGGCCGTGGACGGATATTTATGCGCTGGGCGCGGTGCTGCATACGCTGGTGACCGGCAGTCCGCCGCCGGTCAGCGTGGTTCGCTGTATCGAGGATCGCTACCAGCCGCTGACCCAGCTGCGCCCTGAAGGATTTTCGCTGCCTTTGCTGAATGCGATTGACCGCGCGCTGGCGATGAAACCGCAGGATCGTCCGCAGACTGTCGATGAGTTTGCCGCGCTGATTGCGCTGCCGGTGAGTACGGTAGAAGAGCTGGTGACCAGCGTGACCAGGGTGCCTGAAGAGATCGTGACGCCAATCGTGACGCCGGAAGTGCAGCCGGAACCGCCAGCTATTACCGTGGCGCCCGCCTCGGCCAGTGCGGAGTATGCCTCGCTACGCCACCACAAACTGGCGAAACCGCTGATGATTGCCGCTGGCGTCGCGCTACTGGCGCTGATCGGGCTGCTCGTCGCGCTTAACCATGGCGATGACGCTTCTGCGCCGGAACAGTCTGCTGCGGCCGATAATGCCGGAGGCGCGACGCCATCGACCGCCGTCACGCCTGCGGACAAGCCGACCATCGCCACGGTCTATCTCAAGCTGACCAGCGGCGAAACGGTAATGCTGAACGGCAAACCTGTCGAGGCGAAGCCGAATACCAGCGGTTACGCCGCGCTTAATCTGTCTGCGGGACATTATACTATTGAGGTCCACGCTGCCGATTCTGCCGTGCATACTCAGCAGCTGGATATTGATAAACCGGGCACCTGGCTGATCAATCCCGGCTCCTGAGGACGCGGCTCAGCCGGCCAGGTCGTTGTGGTAGACCTGAAGATCGCGGACGCGCTGAACCAGATCGGTCAGGCAGTCATCATAAAGCCCGCGCCTTTTCAGCTCCTGCTCCAGCGAAAAAAGATATTGCGCGTTGGTGCCCAGCGGCCCGCTGGCCTGAGCAATCAGCGGCGCGATAGTCTGCGGGCAGGAGTCGGCCTCATACAGCGCGTGACGCGGATCCATAACAAAGGCCAGTGCCGTCACGCTGCGACCGTCGGCCAGCTTCAGCTCGCACCAGGTCGGCAGGTAGCAGCCGGTAACCATCTCGCGTTTCCACAGCAGCTCCAGCTCCTCGGCCAGCTTCGCTTCCGGCAGGCGGAAGGCCAGCCCGGTGGTGCTGCCGCCCTCTTTCAACGCCAGCATCCGCCCCGGCTGCTGGGCGGTGCCGCGTCCGGCGGTAAGCCGCAGGCAAAACGCGCGATGCCAGCCGTTTAGCGTGCCTTCCGCTACCTCATCGGACTCGAATACCGGGTTCCACATCAGCGAACCGTAGCCAAAAATCCACACCGGACTGTGATCGGGACGGCAGGCCAGGGTAGCCGCCAGCGAGGCCGCTCGCTGCTCGCAGCTCCACAGCAGCGATTCCTCAATGGCGCCAAAGGCCGTTTTACAATCTGCTTTGGCCAGGAAGTCTCTTGTTAACATTCGCCCTCTCCGCTACTGCCCGTTCCCTGCTGCATTTGTTGTGACATAAATGTGTCGTTACGCTTACCTGACCTTAAGTCATTTCAGGCGTGCCGATCAAGTTTGAAGCGCGTCACAAAAGAATAAATTTACCTTAGGTTTATCATCGGCGGCATAACGGGGAACTTCAGGGTAACGGCGGAGAAAAATCAGTGGTGACGGCGAGGACAGACGAGGCTGCCCGCGACGAGCAGCCCGACGGCATTCAATGCTTCTTATGCCACTTATCATCGTCGCCCTTTTCATACTGGTTTTTAACGGCTGCCCACGCCACCTTGTGCGCCACTTCTTCGCGCGACTCATCGCCCCGACGATCTTTCTTCTCTTTGTATTCATCCCAGGCGCTGTTAAACGCCTCCTGATAAATGTCCTGCGCGTGAGCGGGCAGCACGTTTTTGACACTGTCAGGCAGGGATTCTCTTGAACGGTATGGCATTATCAATCTCCTTGTTATCAGACGTTTTAAGCCTGGAACAAAATCGCTGCGGATGCCACTTATCTCTTTTTAGTGAGGTCACATACTAACTATTCCGTAACAGTCGTTTATCTCGGTAAAATTGATAAATCTCCGCTTTGATCGTCATGATAAAAAGCAGAGAGAGATAAAAAACACTTTGTTAATCAAGATAATTACAGGGAGATGCAGATTTAGGCCCAGCCCGGATAATTATCAGGTTATTCAGGTAAAATCATGTAAAGTTTACCATCAGTTAACCTTACTGCCGTTACACTGCGGGCGGTTGTTATATAATCAATGCACACAGCAATGGTTGCGTCTGTTTCGCAGTTGGACGGTCAGAAAAGGAAATATTGCCTATGAGCGCGCAAGAAAGCGTCAGAACACGTCATAAAGAATCATCCCTGGTCCTGCCGCTCGCGGCCCTGGTTATCCTGTGGTTTTGGGGCGCCTCAGAATCTTTACCGGCCATCATCGGCATTAATTTGCTGGCGCTGGTGGCTATCCTTAGCAGCGCGTTCAGCGTGGTGCGACACGCGGACGTGCTTGCGCACCGCCTCGGCGAGCCTTACGGTTCGCTGATCCTCAGCCTCTCCGTAGTGATCCTGGAAGTCAGTCTGATTTCCGCGCTGATGGCGACGGGCGATGCGGCGCCGATGCTGATGCGCGATACGCTTTACTCTATCGTGATGATCGTAACCGGCGGGCTGGTGGGCTTCGCGCTGCTGCTGGGCGGGCGCAAGTTTGCCACCCAGTACGTTAATCTGGCGGGCGTAAAGCAGTATCTGATCGCTATTTTCCCGCTGGCCGTGCTGGTGCTGGTTTTCCCCAACGCGCTGCCGGAAGGCAATTTCAGCGCTGGCCAGGCGCTGCTGATTTCCGCCATTTCTGCCGCGATGTACGGAGTGTTTCTGCTGATCCAGACCAAAACGCACCAAAACCTGTTCGTTTATGAGCATGAGGACGAAGGCGACGACCCGCATCACGGCAAGCCGTCCGCCCATTCCAGCGTCTGGCATACCTGCTGGCTGCTGGTGCACCTGGTAGCCGTGATTGCCGTCACCAAAATGGATTCCAATACGCTGGGCGCGCTGCTGACCGAACTGAACGCGCCTGAGCAGTTCACCGGTTTCCTGGTGGCGCTGCTGATCCTCTCGCCGGAAGGCCTGGGCGCTATTAAAGCCGTGCTGGCGAATCAGGTGCAGCGTGCGATGAACCTCTTTTTCGGCTCGGTGCTGGCCACCATCTCGCTGACCGTGCCTACGGTAACCATTATCGCCACGCTCACCGGCCAGGAACTGATTTTCGGCCTGGAGCCGCCGCACATGGTGATTATGCTGGCCTCGCTGCTGCTGTGTCAGATCTCTTTTTCGACCGGCAGAACCAACGTGCTGAACGGCGCGGCGCATCTGGCGCTGTTTATCGGCTATCTGATGACGGTGATGCTGTAGGCGTTACGGCGCAAGATATCGCGGCCTGAGGGAAAGGCGGATAACGACTCTGCGGTTAAGGTATGAGATACGGCGTGACTCGCAGATCTGCGGTGACAGGATGTGAGGCGGACAAACTGAAGGTCTGCGGTTACAGGATGTGAGGCGGACAAACTGAAAGGTCGACGGTTACAGGATGTAAGGCGGCAGACTGAAAGGTCGGCGGTGACAGGATGTAAGGCGAATTGATTAACAGGTTAGCTGTTCAGGCCGGCGCCCTCGGGGCAGCCGGCCTGATTTTTATCAGCTGCTGGTATCCAGCGCCGGGAAGTTTTTCACCAGATCGTCAATCGCTTTAATCTGCATCAGGAAAGGCTCCAGCTTGTCCAGCGGCAGCGCGGACGGGCCGTCGCATTTCGCATTGGCCGGATCCGGATGCGCTTCGATAAACAGCCCGGCCAGGCCGACAGCCATACCGGCACGCGCCAGCTCGGTAACCTGACCACGGCGACCGCTGGAAGCGGCACCAAACGGGTCGCGGCACTGTAGCGCGTGCGTCACGTCGAAAATGACCGGGCTACCGTTGGAAACCTGCTTCATGACGTTAAAGCCCAGCATGTCCACCACCAGGTTGTCGTAGCCAAAGTTCGCGCCGCGATCGCACAGGATAACCTTCTCGTTGCCGCCTTCCGCGAACTTCTCAACGATGTTGCCCATCTGACCAGGGCTGACGAACTGCGGCTTCTTGACGTTGATGACCGCGCCGGTTTTCGCCATCGCTTCCACCAGATCGGTCTGACGCGCCAGGAAAGCAGGCAGCTGGATCACGTCAACCACGTCGGCCACCGGCTGCGCCTGGCTGGCTTCGTGCACGTCGGTGATAATTTTCACGCCGAAGGTCTGCTTCAGCTCCTGAAAAATCTTCATGCCCTCTTCCAGACCCGGCCCGCGATAGGAGCGAATCGAAGAACGGTTAGCCTTGTCGAACGAGGCCTTAAACACGTAAGGGATGCCCAGCTTCTGGGTCACGGTGACGTAGTGCTCACAGATACGCATAGCGAGATCGCGCGATTCCAGTACGTTCATACCGCCAAACAGCACGAACGGCAGATCGTTTGCAACCTTAACATCACCAATGCTAACGACTTTTTGTTTCATCTCTTCGCCTTATTCTTTGTTTAACAGATTAGTGCAGCGTGATCTGTTTCTGTTCAATCGAATGGATCTGTAATTTAATCATTTCGCTGACCGGATCTTCCGGGCACTGTTCAACAAAATAGGTCAGATCGCTTACCGCCACGTGCTCGCAGTCCAGCTGCGCGAAAATCAGCCCGCGATCGCGGATTTCATAAGGATCGTCCGGGTCCATATTGACCAGCACCTGGCTGACCTGCAGCGCCAGCTCCATCTGCTTTTCTTCCATCAGCGCGGCTTTCAGCGTATCCAGCATCTTGTTCAGCACCAGCTGCGGCTCGGCCTCCTGTAGATCGTCGTCGTACAGTTCAGCGACCGGGCCGATATTGCCCTTCAACCACACTTCCAGCGTGTGCTCATCCAGCGTTTCGCCGTTAAAGGGATTGATCAGCCACATCTCTTCGTCAATCCAGTCGGCCCGCAGAATCAGCTGCGTGGGAAAAATCACCGGCATCAGCGGCAGCGAGAGTTCGTGAGCGATATGCAAAAAGATCACGCCCAGCGAGACGGCGGTGCCCTGACGGGTTTTCAGCACGTTATCCAGCCACAGCGTGTCGGACAGGCGGTAAACGCCGCTCGCGCCGCCGAAGCCCCAACGCTGCCAGAACAGCTCAATCAGTTTCTCCAGCTGCAAATCCTGCTCCAGCTGTAATGGAATGGTGGCGCGCGCCTCTTTAACCAGCTCCGCCAGCTGCTTCTTCACGTCTTCAGCAGGAAACTCAGGACGGATGGCCAGCGTGGCCGCAATTACCGCCTCGCACAGCGGGGTCGCTGTGTCTTCTTCAGTTGCTATCGACGTCATACATTCCCCAACAATGGCATTTTTGTGGTGGCCAGATGGTAAATCATTACCAGCATCGCGGCCGCCACGATAAAAGCTATCCAGCGCGTTTTTTGCGCGCGTGGTTTGCGCCCAAGGGCAATAAAGCCAAGCGCGATATAGATAATAACGCCAAACAGCTTTTCAGTCAGCCATGCGCCCTGAGGCGTAAAGGGATAAAAGTGCGTTATCGCCACCAGCATCGCGCCCGAAAGCAGCAGCAGCGTGTCGTTAAGATGGGGCACGATGCGTACCCAGCGCTTTTGCAGCATCCCTGAGCCGGTCTGAAGCCAAAAGAAACGCAGCAGAAACAGCGTGGCGGTAAGGATTACCGTCAGCAGATGCAAATTTTTTACAGCACTGTACCAGTCAGCCATTTATTTTCCCTCGTTCAGGGTTTTTGCGCATAAGTCACGCGGTCATTGCCGCCATAATCCCGGGCGGTGGCGACGTTAACAAAACCGGCCGCCCGCAGGATCGCCTGCACGGCCTGCGCCTGTTGCCAGCCATGCTCTAACAGCAGCCAGCCGCCGGGCAGCAGCGCCTCTCCCACCTGAGCGGCGATAATCCGGATATCAGCCAGGCCGCCATCCGCCGCCACCAGCGCGCTTTGCGGCTCAAAACGCACGTCGCCCTGCCGCAGATGTTCGTCGGCTTCATCAATATAGGGAGGATTGCTGACGATAACGGCAAAACGTTGGCCCGCCAGCGCGCTGAACCAGTTGCTGAGGCGAAAAGCGGCGTTATGGATGCCAAGACGTTGCGCGTTGCGCTGCGCCAGCTCAACGGCGCCCTGGATGCGATCGACGCCGGTGACGCGACAGTCGGGCCGTTCACTGGCGATAGCCAGCGCGACCGCGCCGGTACCGGTGCCCAGATCCAGTACCGCCGCCGGTTCGGCAGGAAGATGTGCCAGCGCCTGCTCCACCAGCAGCTCGGTGTC
This sequence comes from Erwinia plantamica, assembly GCF_043420595.1. Classification (NCBI taxonomy): domain Bacteria; kingdom Pseudomonadati; phylum Pseudomonadota; class Gammaproteobacteria; order Enterobacterales; family Erwiniaceae; genus Erwinia; species Erwinia plantamica. Next base: position 124,331 of record NZ_JBGCUC010000009.1, on the reverse strand, counting down.
CGGCCGGGGGATAAGCGTATCGGGGGAAACGCTGAGCGGCAGCGACCAGAATTCACGCTCGCCGATCAGGTAAGCAATTGGCTCGCCGTTAACGCGGCGAGCCAGCAGCGCAGCCAGACGATCCTGCTCGCTTTGGGTCAGCGCCGTCTCGTCAAAGGCGATTAGCCAGCTGCGGGAGCGGCCGGTGACAAAGCCCAGCAGGATCTCCGCATCTCTTTTCGGGCTTTCACTGCCCGCCAGTTCGGTAATGGCTCCTTTCAGCCACTGGCGAATCTCCATTACTCCTGCTCGGACAGGGCGGCCAGCTGGTCTGCCTGATACTCCTGCACTACAGGCTCAATCAGCATATCCAGCTTGCCCTGCATCGCTTCGTCCAGACGGTAGATGGTCAGGTTAATGCGGTGATCGGTAATACGACCCTGCGGATAGTTATAGGTGCGGTTGCGGTCGGAGCGATCGCCGCTGCCCAGCAGGTTGCGGCGCGTTGAGGCTTCTTCCTGCTGACGACGGGCGCTTTCGGCCGCGCGAATGCGGGAACCCAGCACCGCCAGCGCCTTGGCTTTGTTTTTGTGCTGCGAACGCTCGTCCTGACACTCCACCACGATGCCGGTCGGCAAGTGGGTAATACGGATAGCGGAGTCGGTGGTGTTAACGTGCTGGCCACCCGCGCCCGATGAGCGGAAGGTATCGATTTTCAGATCGCTCGGGTTGATATCCGGCAGCTCGGCTTCCGGCACTTCCGGCAGCACCGCAACGGTACAGGCGGAAGTGTGGATACGGCCCTGCGATTCCGTTTCCGGCACGCGCTGCACGCGATGGCCGCCGGACTCGAACTTCAGGCGGCCGTAGGCGCCTTCGCCGACGATTTTGGCGATCACTTCTTTATAACCGCCGTGCTCGCCCTCGTTGGCGCTCATCACTTCCACTTTCCAGCGGCGCGATTCCGCATAGCGGCTGTACATGCGGAAGAGATCGCCAGCGAAAATGGCCGCTTCGTCGCCGCCGGTGCCGGCACGCACTTCCAGATAGCAGTTGCGCTCGTCGTCCGGATCTTTCGGCAGCAGCAGCACCTGTAGCTCCTGCTCCAGCTGCTCGCTGGCCTCACGCGCCTCTTTCAGCTCTTCCTGCGCCATATCGCGCATTTCCGCATCGTTAAGCATCTCTTCGGCGGCGGCGATATCTTCCTGATTCTGCTGCCAACGACGGAAACACTGGCTGACATCGGTCAACTGCGCATACTCGCGCGACAGCGCGCGAAATCGCTCCTGATCGGCAATCACGCCAGCATCGCCCAGCATCGCCTCGACTTCCTCGTGGCGTTCCTGCAAGGCTTCCAGTTTGGCAACAATAGAAGGCTTCATGAATATTCCCTGTATATAAAGAGGTAAAAACGCTACAGCCCCAGGCCGTCGCGTAAAATCTGCAGGCGTTCGTCATCGCCGTCGCGGGCGGCCTGCTGAAGGGATTTGGTTGGGGCGTGGATCAATTTGTTGGTGAGCTTATGGGCCAGCTCACGCAGCACGGCCTGCGCATCTGCGCCCTGAGCCAGCGCCGCCAGGGCGCGCTCTTCCAGCTCGGCGCGCACCTGCTCGGCCTGCGAGCGATACTCGCGGATGGTCTGGCTGGCGCTCTGCGCGCGCAGCCACGACATAAACTCGTCGCTTTCCTGCACAACGATAGTTTCCGCCTGCACGGCGGCCGCTTTACGCTGCGCCATGTTGCTTTCGATAATCGCCTGGAGATCGTCCACGCTGTAGAGATAGGCGTTAGGCAGCTTGCCCACTTCCGGCTCGACGTCGCGCGGCACGGCGATATCCACCAGCAGCATCGGCTGATTGCGGCGCTGTTTCAGCGCGCGCTCCACCATTCCTTTACCGATAATCGGCAGCGGGCTGGCGGTAGAACTGATGATAATGTCGGCTTCTGCCAGACGCGAGTCGATCTCCGCCAGGCTGATGACTTCGGCATCAACCTCGTCGGCCAGCTTCTGGGCGCGTTCACGGGTGCGGTTAGCGATAATCAGCTTCTGCACTTTATGCTCGCGCAGATGGCGCGCGGCCAGCTCGATGGTTTCGCCCGCGCCGACCAGCAGCACGTTGACGGTGGACAGCGACTCAAAGATCTGCCGCGCCAGCGTACAGGCGGCAAAGGCCACGGAAACGGCGCTGGCGCCGATATCGGTTTCCGTGCGCACGCGCTTGGCGACAGAGAAGGATTTCTGGAACATTCTCTCCAGCTCGCTGGAGATAGTGTGGCCGCGATGCGAATCGGCGTAGGCTTTTTTCACCTGGCCCAGGATCTGCGGCTCGCCGAGCACCAGCGAATCCAGCCCGCTGGCGACGCGCATCAGGTGGCTGACGGCTTCGTTATCGTGGTGCCAGTACAGGCTTTTACGCACTTCATCGGCGCTGAGCTGATGATAGTCGCACAGCCATTTCACCAGCTGTTCCTGCAGGTTTTCCTGTTGTTCAACGCTAAGGTATAACTCGGTCCTGTTACAGGTAGACAGCACGACGCCGCCCTGTACCAGCGGCTGAGCAAGCAGGCTGTCGAGAGCCTGATCCAGCGTATCCGGCGAGAACGTCACGCGTTCGCGCAGAGCCACAGGAGCCGTTTTATGATTTATTCCGAGTGCCAGCAACGTCATGAGTCAGGTCTGGGAGATCCCACTGTTGATAGGGTTTTGTGAGGCGCATTCTACAAGATGCGCGAGATCAAGAAAAGCCACATTCGCCGTTCGCTGCGATTGATATAGCTATTCAGCACGAAACAGGACAAATTGAGTATTGACGCGGCCCCTGGCGGTCGATAGTTTGAACGGTTACTTTGCGCGTCAGCGCCTGAACGGAGTCTGAGGAGTCCCCATGTTTATGTCGAATCGCCGCCTGCTGCGGCTTCTTCCGCTTGCCAGCGTGCTGCTGGCTGCCTGTAGCGTTAATAAACCCCAGGGGCCAGGACAAAGCGTCACCTCGCCACAGTGGCAGCAGCATCAGCAGGCTGTCGAAAAAATCACCCAGTACCAGACGCGCGGCGCTTTTGCCTATCTGTCCGACAAGCAAAAGGTCTACGCCCGTTTCAACTGGCAGCAAACCGCGCCGGATCGCTATCGTCTGCTGCTGACCAACCCGCTGGGCAGCACCGAACTCCAGCTGGACGCACAGGGCAGCGTGGTACAGCTGGTCGACAATAAAGGCAAGCGCTATACCAGCAACGACGCCGAGAAGATGATTTCGCAGCTGACCGGTATGGATATTCCGCTCAACAGCCTGCGTCAGTGGATGATGGGCCTGCCGGGCGACTCAACCGACTATACGCTGGACGATAAATATCGCCTGCGTGAAGTCAACTACAGCCGTAACGGCCAGCAGTGGACGGTGACCTATCAGGCCTATGACAACAAGCAGCAGCCTGCCCTGCCGGCCAATATGGAGCTGCGCGAAGGCGATCAGCGCATCAAGCTGAAAATGGATGGCTGGACGGTAAAATGACGGCAGTCGCTAAGTCGGTGGTCGCTAAGTGGCCCGCGCCCGCTAAACTTAATTTATTCCTCTACATTACCGGCCGTCGTCCTGACGGCTATCATGAGCTGCAAACGCTGTTCCAGTTTCTGGATTATGGCGATACGTTAAGCATCCAGCCGGACAGCAGCGGCCAGATTACGCTGCTGACGCCGGTCGACGGCGTGCCGGACGAAGAGAACCTGATCGTTCGCGCGGCCAGGCTGTTGCAGACGCGCGCCAGGCAGCAGGGCGTCCTGCCGGAAAACGCAGGCGCATCGATCGCTATAGAAAAACGGCTGCCGATGGGCGGCGGACTGGGCGGCGGCTCTTCGGACGCCGCTACCGTGCTGGTGGCGCTGAATCATTACTGGCGAACCGGCTTCAGTTTTGCCGAGCTGGCGGCGCTGGGCCTGCGGCTGGGCGCGGACGTGCCGGTCTTTGTGCATGGCTTTGCCGCCTTTGCTGAAGGCGTTGGCGAAACGCTGACGCCGGTTAACCCGGCAGAAAAATGGTATCTGGTGATCCACCCTGGCGTTCACATCTCGACGCCGGTGGTGTTTAACGATCCTGAACTGATCCGCAACACGCCGGTAAGGGAAATCAGCCAGTTATTAGCGGATAATTACCGCAATGATTGTGAGCCAGTAGTAAGAAAACGTTTTCGCGAGGTTGAACAGCTTGTTTCCTGGCTGCTAGAATACGCGCCGTCGCGCCTGACCGGAACCGGCGCTTGCGTGTTCGCTGAATTTGACACCGAGCCCGCTGCCCGTCAGGTGGCTGAGCTTGCTTTGAAAAAGTGGCAGGGCTTTGTTGCGCGAGGCGTTAACGTCTCGCCGCTGCACCGCTACCTTTCCGAGCAATAAGAGCCGCGGCGACCGCTTCACCCTGTTCCTGAAGCGGCGCGGCGCTCGATTACACCCGTATGGACCCGTCAGCGGTATACCGCCCAGTGCCGCTGACGCAGATGTTCATTCTCTGGACGCAAAGCCTGAGGTTCTTCTCGTGCCTGATATGAAGCTTTTTGCTGGTAACGCCACCCCGGAACTAGCACAACGTATTGCCAACCGCCTTTACACTAGCCTGGGCGACGCCGCCGTCGGTCGTTTCAGTGATGGTGAAGTGAGCGTACAAATCAATGAAAATGTACGCGGTGGTGATATTTTCATCATCCAGTCCACCTGTGCACCTACCAACGATAACCTGATGGAACTGGTTGTTATGGTGGATGCCCTGCGCCGCGCTTCCGCTGGTCGTATTACCGCTGTTATCCCCTATTTTGGCTATGCCCGTCAGGACCGTCGCGTGCGTTCTGCTCGTGTGCCTATCACGGCTAAAGTAGTCGCGGATTTCCTCTCCAGCGTCGGCGTTGACCGCGTTCTGACTGTGGATCTGCATGCTGAACAGATTCAGGGCTTCTTTGACGTCCCGGTTGATAACGTTTTCGGCAGCCCAATCCTGCTGGAAGACATGCTGCAAATCGGTCTGGAAAACCCTATTGTGGTTTCGCCGGACATCGGCGGCGTGGTGCGCGCCCGCGCAATCGCCAAGCTGCTGAACGATACCGATATGGCTATCATCGATAAGCGTCGTCCGCGCGCCAACGTTTCGCAGGTGATGCACATCATCGGTGACGTGGCGGGCCGCGACTGCGTGCTGGTTGATGACATGATTGATACCGGCGGCACGCTGTGTAAAGCCGCCGAGGCGCTGAAGGAGCGTGGCGCGAAGCGTGTCTTCGCTTACGCCACTCACCCTATTTTCTCCGGCAATGCCGTAGAAAACCTGCGTCATTCCGTGATTGACGAAGTGGTGGTTTGCGACACCATTCCGCTGCCGGAAGAGATCAAAGCCCTGCCGAACGTGCGTACGCTAACGCTCTCCGGCATGCTGGCGGAGGCTATTCGCCGTATCAGCAATGAAGAGTCTATCTCTGCGATGTTTGAGCACTAATCGGATAGCTGCGGCTAAACGAAAAGCGGGACAGATTATCTGTCCCGCTTTTTTTATGGCGTAGCCGGCTATCAGTGATGGCCGTGTCCCGAAGCGCGACGGCAGCGCTTGTCGCCATAGTGGCGCACCCAGTAGTAATGATCGGTGATTTTTTCGCGGCCGCTAAGGCGGGCGCCGACCAACCACATCAGCGCGCCGATAAAGATGGCGAAAATAGAGCCGTTAACCAGCATTTGCGGCAGCTGTAGCTGCGGCAGTTGATTCAGTACGGCATAGCCTATGCCGGTTACCATGACGGCCAGGCCGATCACCATCAGGGCGTTGCCGGTTAAATTAGCGTGTCTGCGTTTCATTTGTCACCTCCAGATGCCAGTGCATTCCTGTGCGGTTAGTGCCATAAGTTTATGCAATGGCTGGCGGATGCGTTGCGGGCCAGATCACATTTGTTGCTAAAAGTTTGACAAAACTTTACGCGCACTTCGCTGATTTTTCTATAGAAAACGCATTATCACCCTGATCAACTATTGTGATATAGCGCGCACTTTTGAGTTCTGTCGCCGCTCTTAGTACACTAGCGCCCTTCCCTGATGCAGCCTTTTAGGAAAACAGACAAGTGAGCAGCATTAAACTGATTGTCGGCCTTGCCAATCCCGGTGCGGAATATGCCGCCACGCGTCATAACGCGGGCGCCTGGTATGTGGATTTACTGGCTCAACGACACAATCAGTCGTTAAAAGAAGAGAGTAAGTTTTACGGCTACACGGCCCGGCTCAATATCGGTGGCGAAGACGTCAGGCTGCTGGTGCCGACGACCTTTATGAACCTGAGCGGCAAGGCCGTTGCGGCAATGGCCACCTTCTACCGTATCGCGCCGGAAGAAATCCTGGTAGCGCATGACGAGCTGGATCTGCCGCCGGGCGTGGCAAAATTCAAACAGGGCGGCGGCCACGGCGGCCATAACGGCCTGAAAGATATTATCAGCAGGCTGGGCAATAACCTGAACTTCCACCGTCTGCGCATCGGTATCGGCCATCCGGGCGATCGCAACAAGGTCGTGGGTTTTGTCTTGGGCAAGCCGCAGGCGGCGGAACAGACGCTGATCGACAACGCCATTGACGAAGCGGCGCGCTGCACCGAGGTGTGGCTGAAGGAAGACAGGCTAAAGGCGATGAACCGGCTGCACAGTTTTAAAGGTTAAGCTAATGAAGGCTGGCTGATTGCTGATAAAAGCGCTCAACCAGCCGTCTGGATTAAGCAAAGAGCTTAAGCAGCGCTACGCCAGTCAGAACAAATACGGCCAGGCAGAGTAGCGCCCAAATAACCGAAAACCATGAGAAATCCATCCATTCCATTAACTTCCAGGGGCTGGCAAAGATTCGGCTCATTACTCTGCCGGGGCGGCGTATAAAAGGGATGCCTTGTGGCCATGCCGCCCAAAACACCATCGACAACACCAGTATCGCAAGCAGCATAACCAGCGCAATGCCGCCATGACCGGAAGGCGGCATAGTAACGATGGCGGCAAAAAACAGTCCGCCAAAAAATAGCTGGATCGCCATCAGCGAGAAAATAAATTCGGTAAAGAGAAACCACTTCACCCATTGCGGCCTGCTTTGAAGGCCCAGCATGACGGCGTCATTGATATACAGGTAAAACATCACTGTCAGAACAGCGATAGCGCTAACGGTCGTATTGATGCCCGACAGAGGGATAACCGCATTAAAGACCAACGCCCAGAACACCAGCAAAAAAATCCCCTGCCAGCTGAGCGCCGCGCGAGGTTGACTCAGGAACCGCAGCACAGGCTGATTTAGCCGTGGAACAATTTCAGGAAAATAATACCCCAACCTGTTTGCCTGTTGTGCAAGGAGCGTGAGCAGACCCGGTATCAGGCGTATCCAGAAAGGCACCTTTTCGCTATCGCTCTTTAGCAGGCGAATCGCTGCCCTGTTGAGCATCGTGCCGTGCTTCTCTTCTGCCTCCATCTCTTTCCATGCCCGGTTCACTTCAGTTTCGCGTAGTTGTTCATGCAGCGCCTCCTGAATGTGATACGGAATAATATGGCTGTAGTCGTACTCGTCCATTCCCCATCCCAACAGGCCGCTGACGCGTTCAAGCAGGCCTTCGGTCAAACCGGGGCTCTCTGCCAGCGCAGCCGCAAGCTGTCGATGGAAAAGCTGTTGCTGCTGCAGGCTCCCCGCTTTGAACACGCTCTCTGACAGGCGATTCATCATAATAATGCCTGTCATTTCTGTGTTTACCAGCTGATACGCCAGTTTATGCAGCTCCTTTTCGCTGTACAGCAAATCTGCTTCAGGAGGGACGGCTGTTTCTCCAACGGTAAAGCCGTTGGCGACTTCACCCTGTTGGATCAGAGGTTCAGGTTCGTGCTTCTCCTGTATCGGCGGTAAAATATCGGCAGTGCTGTCCTCGTGATCAACGATAATGTCAGCCTGCGCCCGTCGCTTTGCCTCATCGAATGCTTCACGCAGCTGCTGATAGCCTGCCGGATCGCTATCCGGTCGATGTTTTTTTAACTGGCGGGCATACGCACGGCGGATTTCCCCTTCATCACGCGTGGGTGACAGTTCCAGCGTCTGCCAGATGCTCATGGCAGGAGGCCCTCTTTGTACTGTTGTAAAAAGTGTTCGGCATCTTCTCTTGATGAGGCAATACGGCGAAGATCCTGACCCTCCAGCGCCTGTTCAAACGCGGTAGTCAGCCGATCCATCCATGCTCGCTCATCGCCAAGTAAGCGTTCATAAAGGCGCGAACAGCGAGCGAGCAGCTCACGATTTTCCGGTCGATCGCGAGGATGCTGTTTAATATCGGCCAGCTTTTGCAGGCTGGCGGCAATTTGCTCTTCGCTCATCTGCCCCGGCACCTTTTCTATCACCAGCCGTGCTATTACCGGACTGCCGTCATAGCGACACTCCACTTCCAGCAGGCCGTCCAGCGTGTAGGTGAACCGCACGTCAACGGTCAGTTCACCTGCCGGTCGAGGAGGAACATCAATACTCATTTCGCCGAGAAAAACGTTATCCTGAACCCTGCGCCCTTCTCCCTGATATATTTTCAGCAGGACGCAGGTCTGATTGTCGCTAACTGTATTCAGCGTCTCGGTTTTGCTTACCGGCAAAAAGGTATTGCGCTCAATAAGCGGCAGGAAAAAGCCGGGTTCAATCTGATTACCATGGCGCTTAACCACCTCAATGCCGAGGGAAAACGGCATCACGTCGGTAAGAATAATGTCTTCGACCGCAGCATCGGCCATCACCATTCCGGCCTGTATGCCTGCGCCAAGCGCAACGGCTTCGTCTGGATTGAGATCGTGGCGAGGGAAACGCCCAAAAAGCCGCGCAACGGTTTGTCGAACCAGCGGCATACGGGTTGCGCCACCCACCAGCAATATGTGGTCGAGATCCTGAAGAGAAAAACGCGCATCGTGCAGCGCCTGCTGTACCGGACGCTGTAAACGCATCAGCAGCGGCTGGCTGCACTCGGCCAGCTGAGCCTCCGTAAAAGTCCAGCTCCACTGCCGACCGGCCCATTCCAGCGAAGCCTTAGCCTCGGTAGCGTGGCTCAGCATTTGCTTCATGCTTTCCGCTTTTGCCAGCAGCGCCGCTGCCAGCCCGGCCTGCGCAGATTTCAGCTCGGGATGCTGGCTCAGCATCCACTGTACAATCGCCTGTGAGAAATCATCGCCGCCAAGCCGGATATCGCCGCTGCTGGCACGAACTTCCACCACGCCCTCGAACATATCAATGACGGATACGTCAAATGTCCCGCCGCCAAGATCGAAAGTGAGGTATTTTTGCTCACGATTTTCCAGCAGGCCAAAAGCAAGTGACGCGGCGGTTGGCTCATTAAGCAAGCGTATTGCGTCCAGCCCAGCCAGCCGGGCAGCATTTTTCACCGCCCGACGCTGAACGTCATTAAAATAAGCGGGTACGGTAATAACGGCCTGTGTTAATTTTTGCCCAAGCCAGCTTTCCGCATCCTCTTTGAGCTGGCGCAGTAATAATGCCGACAACTCTTCGGCACGAAATTGCCTGGAACCAAGTGCCAGCGAAACCTCCGTGCCCATATAACGCTTAAAACTCGCCTGGGTCAGCGCATGATGGCTTTGCAACCGTTCGCGCGCCGGACGTCCAATAATCAGATTAGCTTGCTCATCAAGGCCTACAACCGAGGGCGTTAATACCTCGCCCCATTTATTCGGGACTAAAACGGCTTGACCCTTTTGCCAGACGCAAACCGCGCTATTAGTGGTTCCAAGGTCAATTCCTATAACCTGCTCAATTGCCATGAGTTGTCCTTACTTCCCTGTGGAAGCCATTTAATTTCAGATAAGGAAACGTTATTCGATGCTTATAAATAACTTTTTCTGTTCAGGTAAAGAGCTGCTATCCATTGTTTCAAACTCTCAGCCAGGCCTGAAGGGGATCGGAATATTCTTCCCCAAAATAGATTGAACCCTACGTCAGACAGCTATTGGCTTCCGGTTCTGGCTAACCGTTAACCCCCATCCGTGCCATCAAGCGCGTCCAGCGCCATTGTCTGCGCATAGTAACCCTGCACGCCCCAGACTTTGTTGGCGGCCAGCTTCTCCAGCTGCCCTTCGTTCTCTACGCCCTCCACCAGCACGCGGTTGGTGTAGCGGCGAATATGGGCGATCAGCACGTTAAAGAACGGCTTGCTGATATTATCGAGGTAAAACTGCCGATCCAGCTTAACCACTTCAAACATCTTCGACTGTAACGCATTCAGATTGGCATCGCCTGCCCCTAAATCATCCAGCCATAAGATGTTCAGCCGATCGGTCAGCGCCCGCAGCAGAGGATTGTTTGGCCCGTCGTGCAGGTTGGGGAAATTTTCAGAAAGCTTCAGCCGCAAAAAAGGCAGCTGGCTGAGGATTTGCTGGATAAAAGGCGATTCGGTTACCGCGCAAGCCAGCGGAAAATCGATGGTCAGGCAGCACAGCAGCCCGTGCAGCTGAAAATAGTCCGCGTAGCGTTCTACCGTCAGCAGCTGATCCAACAATCGGCTCTCGGCGTCCCCGGTTTGCGGCGCGGTCTGGTGTGGTAAAACGGTGAGCTCAAGCGCAATCAGCTCGCCGCTAAGAGAGTGAATCGGAACGTAACAGTAATTATTAGTCATGCTTTATAGCCAGCTCAGGACGCCCTGCCAGTGATTATATTCGTCATATCGCCAAAAACCAGTGATTTAATCTAAACCACTGGGCAATATAACGATTTTTATATATATCGGCAGGGCCAGCCTTAGCTTTACGCTTTTAGTCGCTATCGGCCGCAACTTTATAATCAGGCGCATCCAGCTCGTGGCTACAGAAAGGCCCTGCCTGTTTTAACAGACTGATGCAATCTTCACTAAGATGCCGCAGCCTGACGCTTTTTCCTTCCGCTATATAGCGGGCGGTCAATTTATCGATGGCCTCGACGCCGCTGGAATCCATCACCCGCGTACGGGCGAAGTCGATCACCACTTCCTGTGGATCCTTGGCTGGCGTAAACAGTTCCTGGAAGCTGGCGGCAGAGGCAAAAAACAGCGGCCCTTCCAGCCGATAGGTCTTTTGCTCGTCGCGCTCTTCCTGTGCCACGATACTGATGCGGGCATGTTGCCAGGCAAAAACCAGCGCGGAGATGATCACGCCAAAAATCACCGCCATGGCCAGATCGGTATAGATGGTGACCACCGTGACCGCAATCATGATAACCGCATCGGGCTTTGGCATACGTTTCAGACGGCGCAGCGAGCTCCACTCAAAGGTATTAATACAGACCACAAACATAATACCGGCCAGCGCCGCCACCGGCAGCAGGGCAATATATTTAGACAGGCTGACCACAAACAGGATCAGCAATACTGCGCCGACCAGGTTAGAGATGCGTCCACGCCCGCCGGAGGTAAAGTTGATGATCGACTGTCCAATCATCGCGCAGCCCGCAAAGCTACCAAAGAACCCGCACAGCGTATTGCCGATGCCCTGCGCCACGCACTCTTTGTTGCCGTTGCCTTTTTTACTGCCCATTTCATCCAGTACTGCCAGCGTTAACAGCGATTCTATCAGCCCAACCAGCGCGATAATCACCGAATAAGGCAGCACAATTTTCATTGTGGCCCAGCTTAACGGCGCTTCCGGCAGATGGAAGAACGGCAGCGTGCCGGAGATATCGGCCAAATCCCCTACCCGTTTGGTATCCAGTCCAAAGCCGATGGCAATGGCGCTGATGGCGATTAGCGCCGCCAGCGAGCCGGGAATGACTTTGGTAAATTTAGGAAACAGCCAGACGATCAGCATCGCCAGCGCCACCAGGGCATACATGACCGGCCCCTGGTTTTTAATCATCGGGATCTGCGCCAGCGCGATAACGATAGCCAGTCCGTTTACAAAACCGTAGATAGCCGGCTGCGGCACAAGGCGGATAAATTTCCCCAGGCGGAACAGGCCAATAGCCAGCTGGATCAGCCCGGCGAAAATCGTCGCCAGCAGCACGTATTCATAGCCGTGAGTCTGAATAAGACTGACCAGCACCACCACAATCGAGCCGGCCGCGCCGGAGATCATCCCCGGTTTGCCGCCGAACAGCGCGGTGATCAGGCCCAGGATAAAGGCGGTGTGCAGACCGATAGTCGGCGACAGGCCGGCTAGCAGAGAAAAGGCCGTGGCTTCCGGAATAAGGGCCACAGAGACGACAGCGCCGGCCAGAACGTCATTTTTGACGTCGGCAGCCCTGAGGTTGCTCAGTTTGAACATGCTGATTTCCGTTTTTTATCAAATGCAGGTGATTACCGCGCCGCCAGTTTGGGACACAGTTTGAACTCGCCAGAAAGACGAGAAGCGCAACAGGCGTGGAAGGGAGATTTCAGGGTGGCGTAAGCAGGGAGCAGTGCATCCGCGGCGTTCTCCGTCTGTTGTCAAAGATTGTCAGTATGTGAAAACGTGAGCAAGATCTCAACCCCCTTCTCCCACGCGCGGGTAGAAATCCCCGCCATCCAGGCGATAATTACGTGTATAATGCGCAAAAACTTGTGCTAACCAGCTTACCGGGGAAGATTTCTTCTCCTGCAATTAATTAAGGTGATTCAAACATGGGATTCAAATGCGGTATTGTGGGCCTGCCTAACGTCGGGAAATCCACACTGTTCAATGCGTTAACCAAAGCGGGTATCGAAGCGGCAAACTTCCCGTTCTGTACCATTGAGCCGAATACCGGCGTGGTGCCAATGCCCGATTCCCGTCTCGACAAACTGGCGGAGATCGTCAAGCCACAGCGCATTTTGCCAACCACCATGGAATTTGTGGATATCGCGGGCCTGGTAAAAGGCGCGTCGAAAGGCGAAGGCCTGGGCAACCAGTTCCTGACCAACATTCGCGAAACCGAAGCTATCGGCCACGTTGTCCGCTGCTTTGAGAACGACAACATCATCCACGTTAACAATAAAGTTGACCCGGCTGACGATATTGAAGTGATCAACACCGAACTGGCGCTTTCTGACCTGGATACCTGCGAACGCGCGCTGCAACGCGTACAGAAGCGTGCAAAAGGCGGCGATAAAGACGCTAAAGCTGAACAGGCCGCGCTGGAGAAATGCCTGCCGCACCTGTCTAACGCCGGCATGCTGCGCTCGCTGGATCTGAGCGAAGAAGACAAAGCGGCCATCCGCTATCTGAGCTTCCTGACGCTGAAGCCAACGATGTATATCGCCAACGTTAACGAAGACGGTTTTGAAAACAACCCGTACCTGGATCAGGTGCGTGAAATCGCGGCTAAAGAAGGTTCCATCGTAGTGCCGGTTTGTGCTGCCGTTGAATCCGACATCGCCGAGCTGGAAGATGCCGATCGCGAAGAGTTTATGGCCGAGCTGGGTATCGAAGAGCCGGGCCTGAACCGCGTCATTCGCGCCGGTTATTCTCTGCTGAACCTGCAAACTTACTTCACCGCTGGCGTGAAAGAAGTGCGCGCCTGGACTATTCCGGTTGGCGCCACCGCTCCGCAGGCCGCCGGTAAAATTCATACCGACTTTGAGAAAGGCTTTATCCGTGCCCAGACCATCGCCTATGAAGATTTCATTACCTATAAAGGTGAACAGGGCGCGAAAGAAGCCGGTAAAATGCGTTCAGAAGGCAAAGAGTACATCGTGAAAGATGGCGATGTGATGAACTTCTTGTTCAACGTCTAATCTACCGCTGATACCTGTCAGCCGCAGAGAAAAGTAAATTTTATAAAAAAGCCATCTGCTATGCAGATGGCTTTTTATTTATGAAGCAGTGGTTTTCTCCCACAGGCCTCAACTGAGGATAACAGTGAGCTTTTCTTCATTGTTTTTATCGCTTCCTGACAGGTATTTGAACGTATATTGCAGATAGATGTTTCCCTTGTCCTCGCTCTTACAATCACTACCGATAAATTACGTCCGTTCAGGTTTAACAGCCGGTATAAGCTATAACTGCCTGCCAGGAGTAAAGAAGCCGCCGCCCGGCTGATTTTTTTCCAGCGCGGTTCGTCGGTCGAAGAGATATCGGGTGCAGTAGAGGCAGGGTGCAACCATAACGGGGAAAATAATATGTTGTGGCATTCCTTCGCCACCTGTTGTTAGCGATGGTGCGCCGTTTCTTTCGCTTTCCACACGGCAAACAGCGTTATCGCCAGCGCCAGACAAACATATAGCGACACCCACAGCGTGCTGCCCATCTCTTTATACAGCGTAGTGATAATTAAAGGTGCGAAACCGCCGCCAACAATTCCGGCAAGCGTATAGGCGAGCGAAGAGCCAGCGTAACGTACATGACCGGGAAACTGCTCGGTGACAAACGCCGCCTGCGGGCCGTACATCATGGCATGGATCAGCAAGCCGCCAATCACCGCCAGCACGATCAATACCGGCTGGGTGCTGTCGAGCAGTACAAAAAACACGAACGACCAGACAACGGCCAGCAGCGCGCCGGTAATGTAAACCGGGCGCCTTCCCCACTTATCCGACAAGGCGCCAAACATCGGCACGGTAACGGCATTGCCAATGGCGCCCAGCATCGTCGCCAGCAGCGCCAGCGGGCGCGGCATATGCAGGACGGTAGTCACATAGGTCAGCGTGAACACCACCACCAGCGCGTACAGCACATCCGACCCGATACGTGCGCCACCGGCAATCAGCAGCTGTTTAGGGTAGTTAAGAAAAACCTCTTTCAGCGGCGTATGCGTGGTTTTCTCCGCCGCCTGCATCGCCACAAAGGTTGGCGTCTCCTCCACGCCACGGCGCAGCCACAGGCCAAACATCACCAGCAGCAGGCTCAGCAGAAAAGGAATGCGCCAGCCCCATGCCTGAAACTGTCCGGCGCTCATGGCTACCGTCACCAGGGTGATAAAACCAGTACCGATCAGCGTTCCGCAGGAAGGCCCCACCTGCGCGAAAGAAGCATTGCGGCCGCGCTTGTCGGCATCGCCATGTTCCATCGACAGCAGTACCGCGCCGGCCCATTCGCCGCCAAGTGCGATGCCCTGCACAAAGCGCAGCGCCACCAGCAGGATGGGGCTCCAGATCCCCCAAACGGCATAGCCCGGCAGCAGGCCCATCAGGGCGGTCGTGACGCCCATAATCACCAGCGTAATAATCAGCACCGCCTTACGACCGGCGACGTCGCCAAGATGGCCGAAGACAAAGCCGCCCAGCGGCCGGGAAATATAGCCGACCGCATAGGTAGAGAACGCCAGGATCGTTCCGACCAGCGGATCGAAGCTGGGGAAGAACACGTGGTTAAACACCAGCGCGGCCATAATGTTGTAAACAGTAAAGTCATACCATTCCAGAGCCGTGCCAATCGAGCTGGCCGCCGCCAGGCGACCCGTTTTTGATTTGCTTCGCTTCGGGCGTACCGCCTGATGCAGCGTGGAGTGCGTATCAGCCATGAGTCATCTCCTGTCGGGTTAGTGTCCAGCTAAGGGCATAGCGCTGCACCTCGCCCGTCAGCAGTTCTGCCGCAACGGAAGCCAGCCGATCGCAGCATGGCGCATCGCTACAGCTGATAAGTAGCATCGGCAGCATCTGGCGGTTCTCTTTCCCTTCCATCGGCAGCGGCGTGCTCAGATCCGCATCGGGCGTCAGCAGGCTGGAAGAGATATAGCCCGGCGTCTGGCCGATTTGCTGCTGCCAGGCGCTCAGCGCCGCGCTGTCGACCGCTTGTGCAAGCGTGACCACCGCCAGCTGGCTGCCGGTGCCTTTACCGTGGGTATGGGTAACGGCGCTGACCCGGCGCATCGGGTTGACCATCTTTTGCAGATTTTTCACCGACCACTCGGTCTGGCGCGTGAACGCCGCGTGATAGTCCACGCTGGTAAAAGCCTCCAGCGATTCGGTTTCATACAGGCCCAGATATTTACGTTCGGCGTTAATCGCCTGGTAGCGCGTGCCGCTTAAAAAGCCGCTGATGGCCACGCGCTCCTCAACGTGTTCATGGTCATACCACTGGTTAAAATCCGCTTCGTCATCCGCGCCAATATTGGTGGCGACAAACAGCATGCCGTGAGGTTGCTTCATCTTCAGGATCTCCGGGTAAGGGCAGTTTCCACGGCAACAGCCCAGCTGATTAAGCGGGCATCGTCGCCATGAACGGCAGCAAGACTGAGGCCAACCGGCGCATGACCGGCCGGGTGACAGGGTAAGGAAATGGCGCAGCCATCCAGCATGTTGATAACGCTGGTGTTACGCAGCATCAGAGCGTTGATCTCCATATAACGCTGCGGCTCGTCCAGCGAAGCGATAGTCGGCGCAATCTTCGGCACGGTGGGCATCAGCAGCGCGTCGAAGCCTTCCAGCGCCGTGTTGATACGCCGCTGCCAGGCTGCGCGCTGCTGATAAAGTTCAGCGGCATCCTGTTCAGTCAGCTGGCTGCCGCGCTGCAGGCGCATCAGCACCTGCGGATCGTAAGCTTCGGGCCGGGCCAAAGCCGTACGCTGATGCCACTGCCAGGCTTCATAAGCCGTAATACCGCCGCGCGCGTTCAGGGTATTCAGCTCATCCAGCTCGGTAAGTGGCAAGGCCACCAGCGTGGCCCCGGCTTCCCGGAGAAGATCAAGCGCGTACTGCCACGCCTGCGCTACGTCCCGATCCAGATCGTCCAGGACGCGAGTTTGCGGTACGGCAAAGCGGGCGTGGCGCAGATCCGACTCCCGCATCTCAAGAGGCTTTTCGGCAATGATGCTGTCAAGCAGCCAGCAGCTGCGAACGTCATGCGCAATAACGCCAATGCTGTCCAGCGAAGGCGCAAGCGGCAACGTGCCCGCCTGATCGATTCGGCTGGCGCCAGGTTTAAAGCCGGTCAGGCCGCAGAGCGCGGCGGGAATACGTACGGAACCGCCGGTATCGGTACCAATAGCGCCCAGACACAGCCCATCCGCTACGGCCACCGCCGCGCCGGAAGAGGAGCCGCCGGGAATACGTTTCTCCTCGCGCCGCCACGGGTTGGCAGGCGTGCCGTAGTGCGGATTGATGCCCAGCCCGGAGAAGGCGAATTCGGTCATATTGGTCTTACCGACTATCGCGGCGCCAGCCCGATTGAGCTTCTCTACCACGCTCGCGTTCGCCGTGGCGACCGGCGCATCGCTTAACAGGCGTGAACCCGCCGTCGTCGCCTCGCCTTTTACATCGAACAGATCCTTAATGCTGATGGGAAGCCCATCGATCGGGCTACGTGATTGCCGGGCTTGCCAGCGTTCTCCCGCCTCAATAGCCTGCTGCGTGGCCTGCGCCTCATAACGAGTGATGAAAACGCGCGCGCCTTCTTTTTCAGGATCGCGTGCGGCAGCCAATGCCGCCTGCGTGAAAGTTTCAGGCTGAACGTTCCCCGCCTGTAGCTGCTGACTTGCCTGCCAGAGTGTCGTCATAGCCGCGCTCCTTATGCAACGACCGGCAGTGCGCCGGTGCGGTAAGTGTGCTCCAGCGTGCGGCCCAGCACCGGATCGTGCAGCGCCATCCGAAACTCGCTGGCCGGACGGATGCCGCCGATAGTGCTCAGCGTGCCGCAGGACATGGCCAGGCCGTCAGCGGCCGTTTCGCCCTCCAGATAGCGCGAAAGCAGCGCCTGTGGAGTCAGCAGCGACGACAGCGAACCTTGTTGATAAACCACCCATTCGCCCTGCTCTTTTATCCAGGAAGTCAGCTCCAGCGCATCCCAGTGCTCCGCCACTTCGCGCATGCGCCACGCGCCGCTTGCCACCGGTTTGATGCAGGCCTGCTTGGAAAGCGCCACGCTGAAGGTTTCCAGATAGCGATCGGTGTGATCGGAGGTAAGAGAAACCCAGCACTCTCCGCGATGAAAAAAGACGAAAGGTTCGGCTTCGCCGGATGTTTCGTTGCCCACGACTTCCAGCAAGGCGTTCTGGCTGAGCTGATTAGTGGCGACGCGGTAAAAAAGCGGCACTGCACCAGGAGCAGGCACGCCTAACGCTTCAAGCTCCCGAATATGGTGCAGGACGGCATCCCGATCGCGCCCTGCCCAGCCCGCAATAACAAAGCGGGTTACGTCGACATCGAGTCTGGCAGCGGCTTCGTCGCCGGTAATGAACTGTAGGTGCATGGCAAAACCCTCATTTGAAATTAGAGTGAAATTTCACTCGCATTTCAAACTAGCGATTTTCATGCCAGCTTTTTGTGTAATATGTCGCAAAGGCTTAAACAGGAACGGCATCATGAATGAGTCAGCTGGTGAAAATGTGAACCCGATCGAGCGGAAAAAATATCTGTCGCTGAACGAACAGGCCTACCTGGCGTTCAGGCACAGGCTGATCACGCTGCGTTACAAGCCCGGCGATTATCTTAATACCGCCCAGGTAATGGACGATCTGGAAATGGGGCGCACGCCGATCAATCAGGCGATCCACCGCCTGGCTACCGAAGGGCTGCTACAAATCATTCCCCGCAAGGGCGTTATGGTCGCCCCGTTGTCGATCGATGATGCGCTGGAATTGATTGAGGTGCGGCTGGTTAACGAAACGCTGTGCGCGCAGCTTGCCAGCCAGAAAGTAAATAAGGCGCACCTTAACCAGCTGCGCGAGCTGAATCAGCAGATCGGGCTTGCCGGCGGCTCGCGCAACAGAGAGAAAATGATGTTGCTGGATCGCGAGTTTCACCAGGTGCTGGCGGATATTGCGGGCAACCGACGGCTTGCGGATATCCTGAGCGTTATTCACGCGCAGGCGCAGCGCTTCTGGGCGACAACGCTGTCGAGCGTCAGCCATATGGATGAGGTTATCGCTGAGCATAATGAAATTATTGCGGCGCTGGCCTCCGGGGATATTCAGCGCGTGACGGCAGCAACCCGCGCGCATATTGACTCTTTTAGACGCGCGCTGCTCTCTACCTGAAAAGCTGACCGCAGCCTGCAACCGGGGCTGTCGGGCCTGGGTGGTTTAGCGCAGCGATCGGTTTGCGGGGCCGGGATTTATAATCAAAGGAAGATACGCTTCAGCGCCAGAAGACCACTCTGCACGGCGTAATTGATATATTGCTCTTAAAGAGCCGTAAGGCAAAATAAGGCAGCCTTGACGTTCTGCCTTATTGGCCTGATATCCGATCGATTAGATCAGGAAATCGTGCAGCGACTGACCGTTTGCAATGGCATTCTTAACAGGTGTCGGCGTGCGGCCCTGCCCGGTCCAGTATCTGACTTCATTATTGCCGTCGAGGTACTTATATTTTGCGGGACGAGGCGCGCGCTTCTTTTTTGCACGGGCGACGGGCGGCAAATTATTGACCAGTTCTGTCGGTAAAATGCCGTCTTCAAGCATCAGTTCACGGTACATTGCCAGCTTTTCCGCTTTTTCGCGGGCTTCGGCTGCCTGCGCGCTGGCGGCTTCACGACGTTCATTCACGATAATTTTCAGCTTTGATAGTATCTCTTCAAGATCCTCTGTAGCCATATTGCGCGCCTGTGCACGTAGCGAACGGATATTTTTCAGGCTGCTCAGGGTAAAACTCATACATCATTTCCTTAAATCTACTGATTAATAAAACGGCGATCGTTCGCCGTCAGCGGCAAGGGTACCATTTATTGCGTTGTGATTTAAGTTGATGGGCGATAATCAGACGAGTCTGCGGGAATTATATGCAATTAATGTCCTGAAAAAAGGATATAACTTATGGATCCTGCCGGAATCGACATTTATCCGAAAAATGTATTCACTTTCAAAACTACTTGCCTGATTTATACTGATTGTGGAAGTAATTTCCGGCGTCCCGAATATCGTTACCTTTTTAAAAAAACCAAAATCGGGTCTGGTAGTATAAAAATCCCTACCGGTAATATCAAAGACAGTTGATATGTTTTATGCTACCAGCAGCAAGGTGGTTATTAGCCACCTGTCTAAAAACCATATTGGAAATTTATAAAATAACTGTAAAAAGATAGCTGAATCGCCTGTACGACAGATTCTCCGCCAGACCATTATTTCACTGAGCAGTCCTGTCGCATAACCTCTGGTAACTATATTAACAATTTCAACCTTTAAAAGGAGGTTTCGGAAAATGCAGCCTCAGAACGTTTGCCGGGAAGACAAGCGGTATCAGCTAACTGCTACGCTGAAAGCGCAAATAGCGGAGCAGCGGCTACACAGCAGGCTGTGGCGGAGGTTACTTAACCTGTTTATCAGCACTGACGAGCAACAAGCATACTCACAGTTGATAAGCAGTCAGGCCGGAATGAATGAGGAAAATGTCGACCAGCTTAAGGAACCTGAGAACCAAAGGATGCTTTGCGACGTGCGCACTAAAGAATGGCTTCAGTTGCAAATTGTGCAGAACGCACGGCTGACGGAACTTAACGCGCGGGCAGATGGCGAGATTATCGGCACTGTCGTTTCCGATTTCACTCTGGACACCGTGCTCTACCCTTTTGAAGCGAATCGGCAACAGTTTGCGCCTTGCCTTCCCGCAGTCATCTGCGCCGGGATCATGCATCGACAAAGCTGGCTGGAGGTAAGCGCCAGGCAAATACTTAGTGCCCTAATAAAGATCATCCAATTAATTAATAACAACTTCCAGGTCAACTTACTGGCTAATAATTTATTTTTACCGACGCATAAAGCGCAGACACCCTCTTTGGGGAGATAAATTAACCTGCTGGATTATAACTACTTTTTTCCCGTTCCGATGATGTTTCCAGAATTTTCTAAAAAATCTTAAAAAAAGTATATTTTTTGACCCTTCCGTTATAATTAGACAAAAGAAAAACAAGAGGGGGGTATGCAAATGACCGGGGACTCAGTTTTTGAAAAAAGAAAAAATCGTGCCATGGCGATTATGGAAGGCAGGGGGATGTGGCCCAGCATCTACGCCCCTCCGTGCCATATATTTCTGTGGCGGTTGGGGATCCATGTGCCTCCACCGCCCTTCTCAACATTCTGGACGAACTTTTTCAGCTTTGCCGTCGTCTATACGCCGTTCTGGGGGATAGTAATGTGGTTTATTTTCTGGAAATCTCAGGGAGCCACGCTGCTTTATGCCGCTACCTCGACGCTGATAGCCGGTCTGGTTTTCGGGGTGATTATGGCGGCGTTCCAGGAATGGCGAAAACGAGCTAATCACCTGCCAGCGTGGGAAAAGCTATAAAAACGCGGCTGCCGGGCCTGAATCCGGCAGCCGATTTCTCGTGGCCTTTTATACTGCCGCATCATCAGGCTATTAACAGGCGGCCGTCTTTACGCATGCCGTTTCCGGCATGCGGACCTCTTCCGCTGAGGTTCACTATAGCTTTCTTACCCCCTGTTATGTTGTTCCATCATGCCGAACCGCAGCAGCAGCGCTTATCAAAGGCAAATGGCCAATGCGCCTGTGGAGCGCATCTTTCTTAACAGTGCTCAGTGAAGTCTGCATAGAAGCGCTGCGCCACGTCGGGATGCGAGCGCAGCCGCCCTTTTAAATAGTTCCAGCCGACCTCCCGCAGCAGCGGATTTTGCGGATCGCTGTCCGGCCCCTGCGCCATGTTCGCCAGCGCTTCCGGCAGCTGATATACCGGCACCACGGCGTCAAGCTGGGCGCCAAGAAAAAAGGCGACAGATAAACGCTCCTGTTCCGTCTGCGGCGATACTACTCGGTGCACGGTGGCACGCAGATAGCCGTTGGTCGCCAGCTCAAGCAGCTCCCCAATATTGACTACAAACGAACCGGGTAAAGGCGTCGCCGCTGTCCATTCGCCAGGACGAACCTCAACCTCCAGACCTGGCTTATCATCCTGCAGCAGCAGCGTCAAAAAACCAGAATCCTTATGCGCACCCACGCCCTGACGCGATTCGCTGTCGGTGCGCCCCGGATAGCGGATCAGTTTGATATGTTCATTGGGGAAAGCGCCGTAAAGGCCGTCGAAAGCGTCCTGCGGCAGTTGCAGCGCCTCGGCGAAAGCACGCAGCAGTTTCAATGCGACCTCAGTCATTTCCTGCTGCCAGCGCGTTAGCACAAGTTGCAGTTCCGGCAGCGCTTGCGGCCACTGGTTAGGCCCCTGCATTCTTTGCCATGCCGGAATATCTGGCGAGACGGGTAACGCCTCTCGTTCCGCGCCGATATCGAACTGTTCGCGATAGTCAGGCTGATTACGGGTTATCTCTACGCCAGCAAGGTTATAGCCGCGAAAATGCGGCGAATTCGCCATTTTGACCCTGAGTTTCTCTTCCGGCGGTAAAGCAAAGAACGCGCGAGCAACCTGCTGCACTCTGTCGATCAACGGCTGGTTGATCCCATGATTGATCAGATAGAAAAACCCGACTTCACGTGCCGCCCGGGCAAGCGAGTCGAGCAAGGCTGAACGCTGCTGCGCCGATGCGGTTAATTGAGCGAAATCGATAACCGGAAGCGTTAACGGACTTTGTTGGCTCATGACTTTTATCCTGGCTGAAAGAGGCTTAGTTCCACATTGCCACTCCGCCTGTACTATCTCTACGAACTATTCATGCTATCTATATGCAAATATCAGAAGTCATTTTGCCTCGTTTATTACCTGCTCTTTGCGTTAAAACCCGACCAACTCCATCAGCAGAAACGGCTAAAACTTCCTGATAAGAATATAACTATCAGCCAGAAAATAAATACTCAGCCTGGCCCACCAGATTAATTATTAATTTTTATAGCAACTCAATGGAAAAGCTTATTATTACCCAGCCACCTGAAGCTGAAATAATAACCACAAAAACATGATACAGCCTTTTATAACAGCAAGTTAGATTAAAAAATCCCCACAAATATTTAAGTACAGCTTCATTTTAACAGTAAAATTTAATTAGCAATCAAAAAACAGCTATCCCTTTGAATTTTCTACTACACTTACTCTCTTACCCATTCAGAATAAAGGAGGCCGTGTGAAAGAAATCTTTCA
This sequence comes from Erwinia plantamica, assembly GCF_043420595.1. Classification (NCBI taxonomy): domain Bacteria; kingdom Pseudomonadati; phylum Pseudomonadota; class Gammaproteobacteria; order Enterobacterales; family Erwiniaceae; genus Erwinia; species Erwinia plantamica. Next base: position 101,501 of record NZ_JBGCUC010000009.1, on the reverse strand, counting down.
TACAAACTATTTGAAGTTGATTACGTCAGTGACCTTCTGGGGTAACATTCTGCTGGTAGTGGTGATCACCGCTGTGACTTTCTTCCTGATCCGCAAAGTTATCTCTCTGCTGGAAAAACGGATAGGCTCGTGGGCGGAAGATCATGAAAATCGCGTGGCGCACCGCGTCTTTCTGGACGTGCTGAAAAGAACCCGGGTCACGCTGATCTTTATCGCTTCTTTTCTGTTCAGCCTGCAGTTTATCGTGTTGCCCGGCCAGGTCAGCGGCACCATCCCGCACGCCTGGTTCCTGGTGCTGGCGCTGCAAATCGCGCTGTGGCTGGATCAGGCCGTGCAGTCCTGGCTGCGCTATTCGCTGACGAACTTCGGCCCGGACTCGCACCGCAATCCTGTCACTACCATCATTCTTGGGCTGCTGTTCCGGGCGCTGGTCTGGTCGGTGATGATCCTGTCGATACTCGCCAATGCGGGCGTCAATATTACCGCGCTGGTGGCAAGCCTGGGCGTCGGCGGTATCGCCATCGCGCTCGCGGTACAGACGGTGCTGAGCGACCTTTTCGCCTCTCTTTCAATCGGTATTGATAAGCCTTTTGAGATCGGCGACTTTGTGGTGTTTAACGACGTGGCGGGCACTATCGAACATATCGGGCTGAAAACCACGCGCATCCGCAGCCTGAGCGGCGAGCAGATCGTCTGTGCCAACGCCATCCTGCTGCAGCAAACCATCCACAACTATAAAAGGATGCAGACGCGCCGTATCGTCTTCAGCTTTGGCGTGCCGCTGGCGACATCGGCCGAGCAGCTGCGCAAGATTGGCCCCATGATTGAAGAGGTGATCGGCCGCATTGATAAAACCCGCTTTGACCGCGCGCACCTGGCCTCTTTCGAGTCCGATCGCATTATGTTTGAGGTGGTACATATCCTGAAGTTTTCCGACTATAACCAGTACATGGATATTCAGCAGGAGATTAACCTGCGGATCAAAGAGTATCTGGAAAAGACAGGTATTGGCCTGGCCGGGCCGCACCGTTTTGTGACCTTTGAAAATTCGCTGCCGCAGGAGGAACAGCCTGCCTGAGAAAGATAGCCGGTGCTGCCGGCTATTTTTGCCAGCGGGCGCGGCAAAAACCGTTCTCGCTGGCCGCGCGGCATTCTGACACCAGCCTGGCGATGAGTAACGCCGCTTTCAGTTAAAGAAGCGGCGTTGCCGGTTGCGTCTGATTAGCGAATATCATTAAACTTGGTCTCCTTTAGCACCGCCAGCGTTGCAGCATTGAATCTGGCTCATCACCTGGACGATCCATGCCCGTTAAACCCACAGCCGCGCTGTCACGCAGCGATCTCGCCGACCTGAACGCTTTTCGCATGGTGGAACGCCTGCGCAGCTTTACCAAAGCCGCCGTGGAGCTGGGCATTACTACCTCCGCGCTCAGCCACGCTATTCGCAATCTGGAAACGCGGCTGGGCGTGCGGCTGCTGAACCGCACCAGCCGCACCGTTGCCCCTACCGAAGCGGGCGCCAGCCTGGCGCGGCGGCTGAACGTCGGTTTTCAGGAGATCGGCGACGCGCTGGATGAGGTAAATCGCCTGCGCGATCGTCCGGCAGGCCGTCTGCGCCTGAATGTGCTGAGCGACGGTGCGCGACTGATTGTGGGCCGCTATCTGCCAAAGTTCCTCAGCAAGTATCCGGAGGTTGAGGTGGAAGTCTGCGTGGACGATCGCATGGTGGATATCGTGGCGGAAGGCTTCGACGCCGGTATCCGTTTTGGCGGCACCGTGCCGGAAGACTTAGTCGCCGTAAAGCTGGGCGCGGATCTGAAATGGGTTGCCGTCGCTGCGCCGCGCTATCTTTATCACCGCCCGCCGCTGCTGGAGCCTGAAGATCTTCGCGCGCATTCCTGTATCCGTATGCGCACCGGCCAGGGCGTGATCTATAAGTGGGAGTTTCGTCAGGGCAACGACTACCGCGTGATCGACGTGCCGGGACAAATTTGCGTCAGCGAAACCACGCTGGCGCTGGAGCTGGCGCTTGCCGGAACGGGTATCGCTTACTGTCTGGAAGACCGCGTAAAAGAGCCGTTGCTGAACGGCGCTCTGCACGTGGTATTGCCCGACTGGTCGCCCGTCGAACCTGCGCTATGCCTCTACTATCCGGGCCATCGGCGCGTGCCGCAGGGCCTGCGCGAACTGATTGCCCTGCTGCGCGAAGAAATAGCGGCAGAAGCACGGCGGGCGCCGCGCCAGATGACCTCAGGCGCTGTCGCCTGATGGCGCTCCGGCGACGGGCCGTCCGCTTTTTCCTGCCGGCGTCGTCCGCTATAGTAATCCTTCGCCAGCCCGTTTCGTCCCGCCAGTCATGGAGCGATCATGAGTAACCCGTCCCGTAAACGTCCACTGAAGCTCAGCACCTCCGTCAGCCTGATGGTCGGCGCGGTGCTCGCCGTGGTTTTGCTGATCGTTCATCTGTTCTATTTTTTCCAGATAAGCCATATCACCCGCACCGGCGTTAAGGATAAAGCGCTGGCGGTGGCGCGTACCCTGGCCGATTCTGCCGAAGTACAGCGCGGCCTGCTGCTGCCCGCCGATCGCAACATTATTCAGCCGCTTACTCAGGCGGTACAGGAAAGCAACCATTTGCTGTTTGTCGTGGTCACCGATATGCGCGGTATCCGCTATTCTCACCCTGATAAAACCGCCATCAACCGCCCTTTCATCGGCGAGGATTTGCAGCCGGCGCTGGCGGGTAAGGAAAACGTGTCGATCAATCGCGGCCAGCTGGCGCAGGCGCTACGCGTATTTACGCCGATTTACGATGCCCGGCAGCGGCAGATTGGCGTGGTGGCGGTAGGTATCTCGTTGAGCGAGGTCGCGCAGCAGATCGCGCGTACCCGCTGGTCGGTACTGTGGACGGCACTGTTCGGCGTGCTGGCGGGCGCTATCGGCACCTGGTGCCTGGTGCGGGCCTCCCGCCGCGTGCTCTCCGGTCTGGAGCCTTACGAGATTTCGATGCTGTATGAGCAGCGCCAGGCGATGCTGCAATCGATTAAGGAAGGCGTTATTGCGGTGGACGATCGCGTACAGGTCACGCTGATCAACCGCGCCGCGCAGCAGCTTTTTACCGAAGCGCGCCATCCGCAGGACGAAGCGCCCGGCCCGCTCATCGCCAACCTGCGCGAAGTGGTGCAAAGCGGCGTGCCGCAGCGCGACAGAGAGCTGCATTTCAAGGGGCGCGTGCTGCTCAGCAATACCATGCCGGTGCGCAGCAAGGGCATGATTATCGGCGCGGTCTGTACCTTCAGGGATAAAACCGAGGTCAGCCAGCTGGTGCAGCGGCTGGACGGCCTGGTCAACTATGTTGACGCGCTACGCGAGCGCTCGCATGAATTTATGAACAAGCTGCATGTGATCCTCGGCCTGCTGCATATGAAAAACTACCAGCAGCTGGAAAGCTATATCCTGAAAACCGCCAACGGCTATCAGACAGAGATTGGCTCGCTGCTGATGAAAATTAAATCGCCGGTGATTGCGGGCTTTCTGTTAAGCAAGATCGAACGCGTGACCGATCGTGGCCACCGGCTGATCGTCAGCGAGGACAGCCTGCTGCCGGACTGCGGCAGCGAAACGCAGTCCGCCGCGCTGATCACCATTCTGGGCAACCTGATTGAGAACGCGCTGGAGGCCGCAGACGGCCAGCCCGGCGGCGAAATCAGCGTGCTGCTGCACTATCAGAACGGCTGGCTGGCCTGCGAGGTCAGCGATGACGGGCCGGGCATCCCGGAACCAGATGCTATCTTTGAGAAAGGCGTTTCCAGCAAAGGAGACGATCGGGGCGTGGGCTTGTTCCTCGTCAAACAACAAACCGAAAGCCTTGGCGGAAAAATTATTGTAGAGTCCGAACCCGGCGTTTATACGCAATTTTTAGTCCAACTGCCCTGGGATAGAGGAAACAAAAGCGCATGATTAACGTGTTAGTCGTCGATGATGACGCCATGGTCGCCGAGTTGAACCGCTGCTATATCGGCCAGCTGGAAGGATTTCACTGCGTGGGCATAGCCTCGACCCTGCAACAGGCAAAGGAGATGGCGCTGCATGGCGGCATTGATTTGATCCTGCTGGATATCTATTTGCAGCAGGAGAGCGGGCTGGATCTGCTGCCCGCGCTGCGCCAGGCGAAGCAGGCGGTGGATGTAATTGTGATCTCTTCCGCCGCCGATGCCGATACCGTCAGGCAATCGCTGCACTACGGCGTGGTGGACTATCTGATCAAGCCTTTCCAGTTCTCGCGTTTTGAAGAGGCGCTGACCGGCTGGCGTCGCCGCAAGACGCTGATGGACAGCCAGCCCTGGTATCAGCAGGCCGATGTGGATCGGCTGCTCCACGGCGACAGGGATGCGCCAGCCGAAGGCAAACGCCTGCCGAAAGGCCTGACGCCGCAGACGCTGCGCACGCTCTGCCAGTGGATTGACGCGCATCCGGCGGAAGAGTTCTCTACCGACGAGCTGGCCGCAGCGGTCAACATCTCCCGCGTCTCCTGCCGCAAATACCTGATCTGGCTGGCGCAGTGCCATATACTCTTTACCAGCATCCACTATGGCGCAACCGGCAGGCCGGTCTACCGCTATCGGCTACAGGCCGAATACAGCGAGCTGCTTAAACAGTACTGTCAATAACCCGCCAGCGCTCGTCCAGCAGCCGGAAAGGCTGTTGGGTTGCCAGCACTACCTGCTGCTCTCGCGTCACGAAAATGGCCTCGATCTGCGGATAATCCTTCAGGAAAACAAGGCTCTGTTCTACGCCCAAGCCATACAGCAGCGTGGTAAAAATATCGCCGTCGAGCGAACGGTCAGAAATGACCGTTACGCCGAGCAGCTCGTTGTCCAGCGGATAACCGGTTTGCGGATTGAGGATATGGTGATAGCGGCGGCCGTTCAGCTCGAAGTAGCGCTCATACACGCCCGACGTCACCACCGATTTATTGCTGACGGCGACGCTGCCGATCAGCGCGCCCGGCTCGCCAAAAGGCAGCTGCACGCCTATCGCCCATGCCGTTTCGCCTGCGGGTGCATCAAGCGTTTGCAGGTTACCGCCAAGGTTGATCAGCCCGCAGAAGCAGCCACGCTGATGCAGAAAATCCCTGACCACGTCGGCGATATAGCCTTTGGCTATCGCGCCCAGATCGATCTCCATGCCGGGCTGCGGCAGAAACACCGTCTGCTGCTGCTCGTCCAGCTGCACGCGGGCGGGATCGGTTAATGCCAGCAGCGCCTGTAGCTCGTGCGCGGGCGGCACGCTGTCGCCCTGAAAACCGATTTTCCAGCGCTTGACCAGCGGCCCGATAGCGAAGTTGAAACAGCTTCCGGCCAGCAGGCTCACTTCCCTGGCGCGTTTGATCAGCGCAAACACCGGCGCGCTGACCGCAACGGGATGGCTGCCCGCCGCCGCGTTCACCGCCATCAGCTGCGAACCGGCACGATTCACGGTAAACAGATTTTCCTGCTGGCGGATCAGGCGGAACACGTCGCCCGCCAGCTTTTCGTCGTGCTCCGCCAGCTTCAGCAGGATGGGCGAGCCCATCAGCACCGCAGAGTAAGCGTAAAGTCGCGCGTCAGCTGGCATCGTGGCTCTCCGGTGTGTTAATGATGCAGGGCGAAATCAGCCGCGTGACGTCCGGCCAGCGTGCCGAAGATAATGATATCGGCAATAGCGTTGCCGCCGATACGGTTACCGCCGTGAATGCCGCCGACGACTTCACCCGCCGCCCATGCCCCGGCAATAACCTGCTGCTGCTCATCCAGCACGGCGGTATCGCTGTTGATGGTGACGCCGCCCATCGTATGGTGCACGCCGGGCGCGATGCGGATGGCGTAAAACGGCCCCTGGTTCAGCGGATGGCGCATCGCGGTCTGACGACCGAAATCCTCATCCTGCTGGCGCTCGACAAACAGGTTGTAGCGCTCCAGCGTCGCCAGCAGCGCGTGCAGATCCATATTGAGCTTGATCGCCAGCTCCTGCGGCGAAGACGCGCTGACCACAAAGCCTTTGGCAAGGTATTCGTCGGCCGCCTTGTTGTTCAGCCTGACCTGTTCGTCAAAAATCACCCAGGCGCTTTTCTCCGGCAGCGCGATAATATCCGCCGACACTTTATCGCGGGTCGCCATCTCGTTGCAGAAACGGTGTCCCGCCTGGCTGACCAGAATGGCGCCGCCGCCGCGAATCGATTCGGAGATCAGATAGGAGGTGGTTTGCTCTACCGTTGGATGGATTTGGATTTCGCCCATATCCACCGTGCCCGCGCCAAGTTTTTGCAGCAGCGCGATACCGCTGCCGGTCGCGCCCTTATGGTTAGTGGTGACAAAGCCGTCCAGCTCCGGCCGGTAATGGGTGACCAGCTCGCGGTTGGCGCTGAAGCCGCCGGTGGCAACGATGACGCTGCGGGCGTTAAGAATGCGGCTGTCATAATATTCATCGACCACCTTCACGCCGCTGACCCTGCCGTCGGTATAAATGATCTCTTCCACCGAGGTTTCCAGCAGCACCTCGATATTGCGCTGGTTAATGTTTTTCACCAGGCCGCTGATCAGAAAGCCCCCTACTGCCGAGCGGTCTGCCGGACGATGGGTGCGGTCGATGCTCATGCCGCCGGTGATGGTGATATCGTTCAGCTCAATGCCTTTCGCCGCCAGCCATTCGATAGCCTCAGGCGCCAGCTCCACAAACTCTTTCAACAGCACGGGATTGTTTTTGAAATGGCCGCCTTTCAGGGTTTCTTCATAGAACAGCGTTTTGCTGTCCTTGATGCCTTTCAGCTTCTGGAAGCGCGTTTCCGCCGCGTTCATGCCTACCGAGGCCTTGATGGTATTGCCGCCGATGGTCGGCATTTTTTCGATAATGGCCACGCGCGCGCCTTCGTCATGCGCCTGGATAGCCGCCGCCAGGCCCGCGCCGCCGCTGCCGATAACCACCACGTCGTAGTTTTGCGGCGCCTGCGGATTGCCGCCCTCTTCTATTACATGCTCTTTGCTGGAGGTAGCGAGCGCCCGCGAAACCGCTTTTTTCAGGGCTTCACTTTGGGTGGTGGCGCCGGTAATCGCATCCACATGCGGGCTGTTAGCAACCAGAATGCGGTTGCGCAGGCTTTCGAACGTGGTGGTGAAATCGACGTCGAGCGTATCGTCCGGCACCAGCGTGATATCGGTAATGCGATCGGTATCCAGCGCGACGTTGATTTTTAGCTTCAGCGCCTCCGCCTCGACTTTTTCCTGATAAACGCCCGCTTTATATTTGCGGCCGGTCGCGCTCATATCGCGGATCATCGCATCCACCAGCGAGAAGCGCCACAGCGGCTCAGGGATTTTCAGCGCCTCGCGCCGGTTGCTGTCGATATAGAGTTCCAGATGGTCGTTGTGAATAATGCGATCGGCCCAGTCAGGATAGGCGATGCAGGCTTTGCCGATTGCCACCAGATCGAAACCGTGCTCCAGCCCGCTTTCGGCATCGGCTTTATTCACCACGCCGCCGACGCCGATCACCGGAATTTTTGCCAGCGTTTCGGAGCGCATAGCGCGGAATTTGGTAATCAGCGGCGTGGGATCCTGGGTGTCGACGATAGAAGGCCGCAGCAGCTGCCCTACGGAAAAATGCACGTAGTCCAGCCCGCGCTCGGCGAGTTTTTCCAGCAGATACATCGTGTCGTCAAAGCGAATACCGGGGACTTCCAGCTCTTCCGGCGAGAAACGATAGCCGATGATAAAGGTATCGTCCGCGAAGCGTTCGGCCATTTTATGCGTGATATCCAGCACCGCCAGCGGGAAGCGCGTGCGGTTATCGCGGCTGCCGCCCCACTGGTCGTCGCGCTGGTTGGAATTGGGCGAATAGAACTGCTGGATCAGGTAGGTGTTCGCGCAGTGCAGCTCCACGCCGTCGAAGCCGGCCTTGATGGCGCGGTTCACCGCGTCACCGAATTTGGTGATCATCACCTCAACTTCTTCGCCGGTCAGCGCCTGCGGCGTGGTGGCGCCTTCACGCGGCGCGGCGATGGCGCTGGGCGCAACCGGCGTTCTGCCGCCGATCAGCTCCGGCTCCACCATCCTGCCGCCGTGATAAATTTGCAGAATAGCCTGCGAGCCTTTGGATTTGATCGCGCTTGCTATCCGCGCCAGGCCCGCGATTTTGTTATCGCTGTCAATGCCTATCGCGCCGGGAAATGCCGGCCCTTTGGGATCAATAAAACAGCACTCCACGATCACCGCGCCCAGGCTGCCGGCACGTTCGCGATAATACTCTACCAGTTCACTGGTGACGGTGCCGTCGTAGAATCCCGTACAGGTGGTCATTGGCGCCATTACCAGACGGTTTTTTAATACGGCGCCATTCGGCAGCGTCAGCGGATTAAGGATCGGGGTGAGCGTGTTCATTATTATCGACTCCAAAATTTAAATTTTTGAACCGTGTTACATAAGAAACGTTTTCGCTTAATTAACGGGTTCTGCTTTATGCAATAAATATATCAATTCTGGATTTATTAAATCGGTTAATTTAGTTATTAAACTTTTTAAATTACCAGAAACAATTACCGCATTATGTCACGCCGTCACCGCTCTGATTGTTACTCATTAGTTAACTAAAAGCAAATTCCAATTGCCACCTAAAAATAAAACCAATAAAATCAATACGATAAAAATAGCACCAGCTATTTCAGGAAATAAAAACGTAACAGTAAACTGCTCTACACGTAACAATTTTGGGAAGGCAACCAGGGAAAATGCATTTTCCAAAAAAAAGAACAAAATGGCTGGAAATATTTATTGATCCAGATCAATATTATTATTCAGGGCGACCTGCATTATCTTCACAGTTCCTTAATAGTATGTTAAAAACATGTTTAAAAAGGTCATCCTGTCACCAGGGTCGCGGTAAATAAGCCCGTTTAAAAAGGGCGTAGCCATTAACCGGGACATATCTCTTTTATTACTGTTAACTTGCAGATCAACACTATGAAAACAAAATCAACGTCGAGTGGATCGCCCGCCTCACCGGGAACCAAAAAACGTCTTGTTATGCTTTTTCTGCCCGTGCTGGTCACGGTGCTGCTGCTGCTGACGCCGGTCCCCGGCGGGCTGGAGCCTTACGCCTGGCGCTTCTTCGCGGTGTTCGTCGGCGTCATCGTTGGCCTGATCTTCGAACCGTTGCCCGGTGCGGTGATCGGCCTGACCGGGGTGGTGGTCATTGCCCTGTTCAGCCACTGGCTGCTGTTCAGTCCGGCCGAGCTGGCCGACCCCAAATTCCAGGCCGCCACGCAGTCCTTTAAATGGGCGGTCAGCGGGTTCGGCAACTCTACGGTCTGGCTGATTTTCGGCGCGTTTATGTTCGCTGCGGGTTATGACAAGACGCAGTTTGGCCGCCGTCTGGCGCTGATCCTGGTGAAGTATCTGGGGCGACGCAGCCTGACGCTGGGCTACGCTATTACCTTCGCCGATCTGCTGCTGGCGCCTTTTACCCCGTCCAACACGGCGCGCAGCGGCGGGACTATCTACCCGATTATCGCTAACCTGCCGCCGCTGTACGGTTCCAAACCCAACGATCCCAGCGCGCGTAAAATTGGTTCTTATTTGATGTGGGTGGCGATCACCGCAGCCTGTATTACCAGCTCAATGTTCCTGTCGGCGCTCGCGCCTAACCTGCTGGCGCTGGCGCTGGTGAAAAGCATCGTGGGCTTCGATATCTCCTGGGGGAACTGGTTCCTCGCCTTCCTGCCACTGGGCCTGCTGCTGATCTTAACCATGCCTTTACTGGCCTACTGGTTCTATCCGCCGGAAGTGAAGATCAACGACGAGGTGCCGCGCTGGGCAAAAAGCGAGCTGGAAAAACTGGGCAAGCTGTCGCGCAACGAAATGCTGCTGCTGCTGTTTGTCTGCTGCGCGCTGCTGATGTGGATTTTCGCCACCAGCTGGATTGAACCGGCCATGGCGGCGCTGCTGGTCGTGGTGCTGATGCTGTGGACGGGCGTACTGAACTGGAACGATATCACCAGCAATAAACCGGCCTGGAACACCTTCGCCTGGTTCGCCACGCTGGTGGCGCTGGCGGATGGCCTGGCGCGCGTCGGCTTTATCGCCTGGCTGGGCAAAGAAGGCGGCCAGCTGCTGACCGGCATCGATCCGCAAGTGGCGGCCGTGATGCTGCTGGTGGCCTTCTTCCTGCTGCACTACCTTTTTGCCAGCACCACCGCTCATACCACCGCGCTGCTGCCGGCCATGCTGACCATCGCTGCCGCCATTCCGGGCATCAATATGCCGGTCTACTGCCTGATGATGGTGACCTCGCTCGGCGTGATGGGGATTATCACCCCATACGGCACCGGCCCCAGCCCAATCTACTACGGCAGCGGCTATCTGCCGACCAAAGACTACTGGCGGCTTGGCACTATTTTCGGCGCGATTTTCCTCGGCGGCATGATGCTGATTGCCTATCCGTGGATGGTCATGATGTTCTGACCGTAAAAAAACCAGGCTGACGGGCCTTTTCCGGCCCCGGCCTCTTTCCTTGCCGTGGCGCACGCTACGGCTTACCAGGTGAGCAAAATGTCAAACAAACCTTTCGTCTATCAGAACCCTTTTCCTCTCGCCCCTGACGAAACCGAATACTATCTGCTGAGCAGCGATCACGTTTCCGTCAGCGAATTCGCCGGTCAGGAAGTGCTGAAAGTCGAGCCGGAAGCGCTGACTTTGCTGGCGCAGCAGGCGTTTCACGATGCCGCTTTTATGCTGCGTCCCGCACATCAGCGCCAGGTCGCCGCCATTCTGAGCGATCCGGAGGCCAGCGAGAACGACAAGTATGTGGCGCTGCAATTTTTAAGAAACTCCGAGATCGCGGCGAAAGGCGTGCTGCCAACCTGCCAGGATACCGGCACGGCCATTATTATGGGCAAAAAAGGCCAGCGCGTCTGGACCGGCGGCGGCGATGAAGCGGCGCTGTCGCAGGGGGTTTACAACACCTACAGCCAGGATAATCTGCGCTACTCGCAGAACGTCGCGCTGGATATGTATCGCGAGATCAATACCGGTACTAACCTGCCTGCGCAGATCGACCTCTACAGCGTGGACGGCGATGAGTATAAATTTCTCTGCATGGCTAAAGGCGGCGGCTCCGCCAACAAAACCTACCTGTGGCAGGAGACGCGCGCTCTGCTCAACCCCGGCAGGCTGGAGGCCTGGCTGACCGAGAAAATGCGCACGCTGGGCACGGCGGCCTGCCCGCCTTACCATATCGCCTTTGTGATCGGCGGCACCTCGGCCGAAAGCACCCTGAAAACGGTCAAGCTGGCCTCAACGCACTACTATGACGGCCTGCCGTTTGAAGGCAATGAGCATGGCCAGGCGTTCCGCGATCGCGAGCTGGAGCAGGCGCTGCTGGCGGCCGCGCAGAAGCTGGGGCTGGGCGCCCAATTCGGCGGCAAATACTTCGCCCACGATATTCGGGTGATCCGCCTGCCGCGCCACGGCGCTTCCTGCCCGGTCGGCATGGGCGTTTCCTGCTCCGCCGACCGCAATATCAAAGCGAAAATCAACCGCGAGGGCATCTGGATTGAAAAGCTGGAGGATAATCCGGGACGCTATATTCCGGCCGAACTGCGCCAGCAGGGTGAAGGCGAGGTGCATCAGATTAACCTCAACCGGCCGATGGAAGAGGTGCTGGCGCAGCTGTCGCGCTTCCCGGTTTCTACCCGGCTTTCGCTAAGCGGTACCATTATCGTGGCGCGCGATATTGCCCATGCGAAGTTCGCCGAACGGCTGGAAAGAGGCGAAGGTTTACCGCAGTACCTGAAAGATCACCCCGTTTACTACGCCGGCCCGGCCAAAACCCCCGAAGGCTATGCTTCCGGCTCGCTTGGCCCGACGACCGCCGGACGAATGGATTCTTATGTCGATCGTTTACAGGCCAACGGCGGCAGCCTGATTATGCTGGCGAAAGGCAACCGCAGCCAGCAGGTGACCGATGCCTGTCGCGAACACGGTGGCTTTTACCTGGGCAGTATCGGCGGCCCGGCGGCGGTGCTGGCGCAGCAGAGTATCAAGAGCCTGGAGTGCGTGGAATACCCGGAACTGGGTATGGAAGCAGTGTGGAAGATTGAGGTGGAAAACTTCCCGGCGTTTATCCTGGTCGATGATAAAGGCAACGACTTTTTCACGCTGATTGCGCAAAATCAGTGCGGTAAATGCGCTAAATAATCAGCGGCCCCTTTATCGAATAAAGGAGCCAGCCATGAGCGCGCCAGATAAAGGCTGCTGGCGCGCTAATACAACGACAGTGCCCTGCCCGTTACATGCCCTGTAAATTCGCTTCTTATCCACCCTGTTTATTTGCTGGCGCTACTTATCCCCTGTAAAAAATAACCTACACCCCATCTCTGGGGGAAACAGAAGCGCGCAGTAAAAATGAACCTGATAAAATACCACAGGGTTATTTTTGAAAAACGACTGGTAAAACAAGCGGGTCTTGTTACGAGCCTGGCTATAACGATGAAAAGCTCCGTTAAGAAACAGAACACATATTCCGTCCATCTTCTTTATACTATTTCAGGAAAACGTCATTCGTTTAAAAAGAAGCGCGCAGGCTATTATTTATTATTCTCCGAAGCGTCTTTACTGGCAGACTGAAGAATAAGCGCGTAGCGCGCCAGCAGCTGTTTTAAGCGATTCTCTATTTTCCCTCTTAATACCGGCGATAGCGGATTCGACTCAAGCTGACGCAACAGCTCCTCTGCGGGCTGCATCGCTTCCAGAGGCTGCCGAAGAGTGACCAGCTGAGCCTCGAATTCCGTATAGGTAAGACAGCCAGCGCGCTGCTCCTCCGGCACCTTCACCAGCGCCAGCATTTTTTTTAATCTCAACCGTGCCGTATGCCACAGCACCAGCTGCTCCCTGGGCAGCGCGGCCAGCATAACGGCCTCCTGCCAGTTTTTATCCTGGCCGCCCAGCTCTGGCGTAACCTGGCGGGCCAGCAGAGCAATCCGCTGCGCTTTATCCGGCTCGGGCTGCATCAGCTGCAAAGCCCACGAGCCTAAAGCGCACAGCAGGCAGGCGACAACCATGCCGGCAAAAAAGCCCCGGCTACGCTCCCAAAAACTAAAACTGACCGTGAGCGCGCCAGAGCTGGTCATATCACCCGGCACGTAAACCAGCGGCGTGAACTCATCGCTACGGCCAGCCCGCGCCAGGGTCGCCCTCGTCAGCATGGTCCGGTCAGTTTTGAGCTGGCGTTCCGGCACGGTAAGCTGCGCTATAAGCTCGCTGATTTGGATATTCAGGCGATCAAGCTGGCTCAGATGCTTGTAGGCCAGCACCTCAAGCGTGTTGACATTTTGTTCCAGCTGCGCCTGCAGTCGGTAAAGCAGATCGAGATCGCTCGCTTCCGGCTGAAGCTCCTTAAGCCGTTGTTGCATCCCGGCGCTCAGCCAGGTCACAATCGCCAGCCGGGCGGAAAGCGGCTGCGGCCAGAGCGTCGGCCACTGATGTTTCATCATTGCCGTAATGATTTCAAACCCTTCGCACAATCCCGGCAGCCCGGCGCTGTGCGCCCTGGCCAGCGTATACCAGGCCACGCTTTGCAAATCCATGCCGTTCGCCCGAAAAAGCGCGATCGCGAGCGCCTCCACGCGCTGCCAGTCCGGGCCTGACTCGCCAGGCTGATTGAGCAAGGCGATTTCCTGCCGCAGGGCGGAAAATTCCGCCAGCGCGCGAGGATCGCCGCCTGTCTGCAAAATATTGTCGCCGTGTGTTGTCATGCCGGTTGTTCCTTTTTTCCAATAATTCTGTCAATCCCTGAATGGACCTCAAGCGTTTGCGTCAATATACTTTCCCACGTCACGATAAAAAATTTTCCTCAGGACAGAGGATAAAACCGTGATGTCACCCTAAAGTCACCTGTAATATATTAACCATAATAGTGATTTGCAAAAGTAATTTATCGTTCCTCGTTGCAATGAGGATGCTTCTTCACAAAACAGGCGGCTTTTATTTTCATTATTTCACCATCCGATCTTTTTCAGTAACATAAAGCGGCGGCTTGTTGGCAAGCGTAGCAAACAGCCCGCTAAAAAATTATCGAAAAAAGATCCTTCATAAAACCACCGTTCCAGTTAGCGGGTTGTTTTTTACGGACGGCCGCTGATATCAGATGGCTTTCAGGAAGCTATTAGCCGCCGCATCCTGAATAAGCCATTTTTACTTTATTTGCTTAATAGATTTGATTAAATATTTCCAGTTTGTACCCCTTTTCTTTCACGCGCCGTTGATAAAAAGCCTGGCGCATCACATTTCGCGGCACCGGTCCGGGCGAACTCCGGAATTTCGTCTAAAGTTTGTTTCAGGGTCAATAACTTACAGCTATTCGATTGGGATAGGGAGAACGACTAATGCAGAAAGTTGAAAAACGTCAATGGAAAACCGTGCTGTCGCTGCCGTTGCTGATTGCCGCGCTGACGCAGGCCGGCTTCGCCGCTGCCGCCGATGGGCAGCCGCAGCCGCCTGATATGACGCTGGGGCCGCTGTTTAAGGCGGTGCAGGCCGCTAAACTGTTTCCCGATCAAAAGACCTTCGCCGACGCCCTGCCGAAAACCAGTCCCAGCCTGATCCTGGCAGACTGGCAGATGCAGAGAAAACAGCGCAATTTCGACCTGCGCCGATTTGTGAATACCAACTTCACGCTGCCCACCAACGGCCCGGCCTACGTGCCACCTGCCGGACAGAGCCTGCGTGAACATATCGACGGGCTGTGGCCGGTACTGACCCGTAACGCCACGCCGGTTAACCAGTGGGATTCTCTGCTGGCGTTGCCCAAGCCTTATGTCGTGCCGGGCGGCCGCTTCCGGGAGATTTACTATTGGGACAGCTATTTCACGATGCTTGGCCTGGCGGAAAGCGGCCACTGGGATCGCGTGCAGGATATGGTAGATAACTTCGCCTCGCTGCTGGATAAATATGGCCATATCCCTAACGGCAACCGCAGCTATTATCTCAGCCGCTCGCAGCCGCCTTTCTTCAGCCTGATGGTCGACCTGCTGGCGACTCATAAAGGCGACAGCGTCTATCGTCAGTACCTGCCGGAGCTGCAGAAAGAGTATGACTACTGGATGAACGGCGCTGACCACCTCAAAGCGGGCGAAGCCAGCAAGCGGCTGGTGAAGCTGAAAGACGGCGCGCTGCTGAACCGCTATTGGGACGCCCGTGACGTGCCGCGTACCGAATCTTATATGGACGACATCGCGACGGTGGAAAAAGCTAAAGGACGCGATAAGGGCGAGCTTTATCGCGATCTTCGCTCGGGCGCGGCCTCCGGCTGGGATTTCAGCTCACGCTGGTTCGCTAAGCCGGACGATATCTCCTCGATTCAAACCACCGCTATTTTGCCGGTCGATCTGAACTCGCTGATGTTTCATCTGGAAAAAACGCTGGCGCGCGCCAATAAAGAGGCCGGTCAGGCGGACGCCAGCGAGCGCTTTGCGCAGCGGGCCGAACAGCGCCAGCAGGCGATTAACCGCTATTTCTGGGATGAAAAACAGGGCTGGTACGCCGACTATGACTGGAAGATGGCGCAAGTCCGTCCGCAGCTGACGGCCGCGACGCTGTTCCCGCTTTATCTCAAGGCGGCAACGGCGGATCAGGCCAACCGCACGGCGACGGCGGTCCAGGCGCAGCTGGTGAAGGAAGGCGGCCTGGTAACAACCAACGTCAACAACGGCCAGCAGTGGGATGCGCCAAACGGCTGGGCGCCGTTGCAGTGGGCAGCCGTGGAAGGGCTGAACAACTACGGCAAGCAGACGCTGGCGAAAGATATCGGCATGCGCTTTTTGAAAAACGTGCAGACCACCTATGACAAAGAGCACAAGCTGGTCGAAAAATATGTGGTGGAAGGCAATAACCTGGGCGGCGGCGGCGGCGGCGAATACCCGCTACAGGACGGCTTCGGCTGGACCAACGGCGTCACGCTGAAGTTAATGGATCTCTACTGCCCGAAAGGGGTGGTATGTAATAACGTCGGCGATATCACTAAAGGCCAGTAAGCCTTTCTTCAGGCGGTCCAGGATCGCCTGATTTCCCCCTGCTTGTTTCTCTCCCTTCGTTGCTTACCAGAAAATCACGCACGCTTGCCTGATTCCTCCTGCTTATTTTTCCCCTTCACGCCGTTTATCAGAAAAATCACGGATTGTACGCCGTAGTTGTAAAGATAATAATTATCATTAAGATTGTCATACTCTTTACACTTTTGCTGCCAGCCGTTAACAAGTCGGGCAGCGCTTTCTGTTTGAACTCTGAAAGGGAAGAAGCATGGTTTTCGCTCAAAAACGCCTGCTGTTCTGTACTACGCTGTTTGTCTCGCCCGTTGCCCTTTGCGCCGCCGATACGCTGGTCGTTACCGCCGCTCCTGCCGAAACGGCCACTACGCCGACCTCCGGCTATAACGCCACCACCAGCCAGGGCGCAATGAAAACCGACCGGCCGCTGGCGCTTACCGCGCAGGCCGTTTCCGTTGTCACCCGACAGCAGATGGAGGATCAGGGCGCAACCGACGTCAACCAGGCGCTGAGCTATACCGCCGGTGCTTTTACGAATTTTGCCGGCGCAGCCAGCCGCTACGATACCGTTTCGCTGCGCGGCTTCCACGGCGGCGACGTGGATAATATCTTCCTGGACGGCTTGCGGCTGATGAGCGATCCCGGCAGCTACAATATACTGCAGGTCGATCCCTGGTTTCTGGAACGTATCGACGTAATTAAAGGCCCCTCATCGGCGCTTTATGGTCAAACGGTGCCCGGCGGGCTGGTGATGGAAAGTTCGAAGCGTCCGCAGTTCAGCCAGCAGGGCCATTTCCGCGCCTCGGCGGGCAACCATAACAGCACCAGCACCGCCTTTGATTATACCGACGCCATTAACGAACAGTGGGCATTCCGGCTGACCGGCCTTAGCCGCCACAGCGATACGCAATACGATCATACGCGCGAAGAGAAATACGCCCTTTCCCCTTCCCTGCTCTGGCAGCCGGATGAAGATACCTCTCTGCTGCTGCGCGCTTATCTACAGAAGGATCCTTCCGGTGGCTATCACGGCGCGGTGCCCGGCGACGGCAGTATTACTGAACATAACGGACGCAAGCTGAGTACCGGCTTTTACGATGGCGACAGTTCTCTGGATCAATTTAAACGGCGCGAGCAGATTTACAGCTATGAATTTGCCCATCGCTTTAACGATACCTGGGCTTTCCGCTCCAACGCCAGCTACGCCCATTCCAATGTCGATCTCGATCAGGTTTACCAAATTGGCTGGGATACGGCTGACGCGGATCGGCTGAACCGCTATTACTCCGGCTCCCGCTCGTCACTCGATGCCTTTGCGCTGGATAATCAGCTGGAGGCGGATTTCGCCACGGGCGAGCTGGCACACAAAGTCGTGCTGGGCGCGGAGTACCATCAGTATAAAAACGATCTTTACGAAGCCAGCGGCAACGCCAGCCAGCTGAACGCGCGCACGGGTGAAGCGCTGGGGCCGCAGCCGGATTACGATTTTTCCCGCTCGCAGCGCCGCTACTATCAGACCGGCGTTTATTTGCAGGACGAGATGAGCTGGCAGCAGTGGCATCTGGATCTGTCCGGGCGCTATGACCGTATCGTATCGCAAACGGAGAACGATGCGACGGCAGACAAGCATCGCCGCCAGGACGATCATCTCAGCGGGCGCGCCGCGCTGCTTTACGCCTTTGCCAACGGCGTTTCGCCTTACGTCAGCTACAGCCAGGCGATTACGCCGCAGTCCCTTTCCGACATTAACGGCAATCTGCTACAGCCGACGACCTCGGAGCAGTATGAAACCGGCGTGAAATATCAGCCGCCGGGCACCTCGGATCTCTATAGCGCGGCAGTGTACGATTTAACGCAGAAAGATGTGGGCAACCGCGTGGTTAAGGAATCCTATTACGACCCGGCAGGCAAAGTGCATTCGCAGGGGCTGGAGCTGGAAGCCCATCACCAGTGGACGCCGCGCCTGAGCACGCTGGCCAGCTACACGCTTAATCACGTCCGTTATAAGGATGCCGTGGACGGCAACGACGGCCACACGCCTTATGTGACGCCAAATTCGATGGCTTCTTTCTGGGGTAAATATCAGTTTGCGTGGGGCGTCAGCGCGGGCGCGGGCGTACGCTATATCGGCAAGCAGTGGGCAGACAATGAAAACACCACGCGCCTGCCCTCCGTCACGCTGTTTGACGCTTCGGTACGGGCCGATCTTGGCGTCTGGAACCCCAGCCTGAAAGGCGCGTTTGTGCAGCTTAACGCGACTAACCTCACCGACCGTCACTACGTCGCGGCCTGCTACGGCACGGGCTACTGCTACTGGGGAGCGGAACGTTCGGTGATGGCCACCGTCGGCTACGATTTCTGAGGCAGATAAGAAAAACCCCACGCCGGAGCGTGGGGTTTCTCAGTAAGCTTTACCGCTGCGCGATTAGCTTCTGACTTTACGGTAGATCCACAGCACAACGATGGCGCCAATGACCGCCACGATAAAGCTGCCGAAGTTGAAGCCGTCTACCTTGCCGAAACCGAACAGCGTACTGATCCAGCCGCCGACCACGGCGCCGACTACGCCCAGGATCACGGTGATAATAATACCGCCACCATCTTTACCCGGCATAACCCACTTAGCGATGATACCGGCAATCAGACCGAAAATGATCCATGACAAAATTCCCATTTACTGCTCCTTTGCTTGTACTGATTAGACGGCATAAGTATAGGCAAGATTTCTAACTCTGTGATTTAAAGCCAAACTTTTTGCAATTTTTTTTTCGGACCGGCTAAAGCGTCACGCGCCGATGCCGATAATTTGACGTAACACCGCCAGGTGCGGGTTTGCTGACACCCAATCGGAGTAGGACGTGAAAGAAGAAGAAAAAGAACAATATCTCAAGCGTGGCCCGCTCGCCGTGCTTGCCGTATTAAAAAATCTGCTGAAAAATCAGACGCCTGTTCTGGTTTGCCATGCGAGGGGCCAGTTTATTACGCGGCTGCTGTATGCGGATAAAGAGCGTCTGATCGTCGACTACGGCAGCAATGAGTATGAAAACCAGCTGGCGCTGGAAATGAATGAACTGCATCTGGCCGCAGAAACCTACGGCGCAAAAGTCGAGTTTACGCTTAACGCCCTTGAAAACGACAGTCATGAAGGCCTGCCTGCCTTTGGCGCCGGGCTGCCCGACGAGCTGTTGATGATCCAACGACGTGAGTTCTTTCGCGTGGCCGTCCCGCTTGACCCCATTTTTTACTGCTATGTCAAATGGCCGGACGGCAGCGGCCAGGGCCGGATGCGAGTCCAGGATCTCTCGCTGGGCGGTATCGGCGTGTTAAGCGATTCTCCCATTCCGGAAAGCCTGGAGGGTGGCGAAATCTTTAAGAAAGTGTGTGTTGAACTGGGCGAATATGGTCGCCTTGAGGCGGACGCCACGCTGATTAACGTCGGCGAGCGCAGCGTGGTAGGCAATAAAAATGAAACCGTGGTCACGCCGCGCCTGAGCTTTCGCTTCGCCTCGCTGGATTTCAGCCAGGAGCGCCTGTTACAGAACGTGATTTTCTCGCTGGAACGTCTGGCGCGCGAAAAAGCCACCCGCTTTCAGTAGCCGTAAGCCATCCTGCTGACGCAGCAAGCTTTATCAGGTCGCGCGTCCGCTAAATTGTCCGGTAGGCCGTGGTCACCTTCCACAAATAGCGCGGCGCCTGCGCTGCCGGATGCTTGTTCTGTACATGCTGATAAAACTCTTCCGGCGTCATGGCGTTGATCATGGCGATAGCCCGATCCCTGTCGCGTGAGAACGTTCTCAGCAGCGCGCCTGCGCCATTAGCGTAGGAAACAATAGTGGCGTAGCGCAGCGTTTTCGGATCGCGGATCCCCGACAGCGAACTATCCTGCAAAATTTTCAGATAAGCCGTACCAATATCGATATTTTTCACCGGATCGCGCAGTTCCGAGGTGCTTGGCTGCCCGCGACGGCCCTGTACCCGATAGACTTCCCGGCCCGCCGTAGAGGCTTTTATCTGCATCAATCCAATGGCATTCGACTTACTGACTACCGTTGGATTGCCGCCCGATTCCACGGAAATGATCGCCTCAACCAGCTTCTGATCGACGCCGTAGTTATGCGCGGCGTTTTCCGTAAACAGCGACCAGGCCTGAGCAACCTTCCCCGGCGGCGCCTTGGTGAGCGGGGTTTGCCGCTGATGTTCATTCGGTTTATGCGGCTGGCTGGCGCACCCTGCCAGCAGGAGCATACTCACGATCGCCACTGTTTTTATGCTCTTCACGCTATTTTATTCCTCTCAGCTTTAGCTTCGCGTTTTATCATAGCGGCGATTTGCCGGGATAATATTACCGAAACTCTTAATTTAGCGCAGCGGTGGATGACTTCAGCTGCGCTTTTCGTCATTATCAGCCGTATTGGACCCTGGATTGCGTAAAATGATTCATTAACCCTGCGCAGAAAACAGATGTCCCGCCTGAAAGTACAAGGCTAACAGCTTTACCGCGACGAAAAACCGTTGAATAAGGGCCAAAATTTAACCAATTAAGGATAAAAGTGAAGATTATGTCCGTTACTCCACGCACTTTTCATTTGATCGCGCCTTCCGGCTATTGTCAGAATCAGGCGGCCGCGCAGCTCGCCGTGCGGCGTTTGCAGGAGCAGGGTCATCAGGTGACTAACCTGCAAACGATCGCCCGTCGCAGCCAACGTTTTGCCGGTAGCGACGAGCAGCGGCTACAGGATTTGGATTTACGACAGGTCGAAGCGGATATTGTGCTGACGGTTCGCGGCGGCTACGGCGCCACCAGGCTGCTTCCCGGTTTCGATGCCGCCGCGCTGGCGGCGCGTCTGCGCGAGCGCCCGCTGGCAATTTGCGGCCACAGCGACTTTACCGTGATCCAGATGGCGCTGCTGAAGGCGGGCGGACAAACCTTCAGCGGCCCGATGCTGGCAGGCAATTTTGGCGCGGAGGTCGTTTCTGATTTCACCCTCGATCATTTCTGGCGGGCGCTGACCTCGCCCGAATTCACGCTGGAATGGCCCACCGCGCCGCAGGATGTAGACGTTTCGGGCACGGTTTGGGGCGGAAATCTGGCGATGCTGACTTCGCTGATCGGTACGCCGTGGCTGCCGGAGATCGACGGCGGCATCCTGGTGATTGAGGATATTAACGAGCACCCTTTCCGCGTGGAGAGAATGCTGCTGCAGCTGGCGCAGCACGGCGTGCTGGCACGGCAGAAAGCCATTGTCACCGGCAGTTTTACTGGCGTAAAACTCAGCGAGTACGACAACGGCTATGACTTTGACAGCGTGTGGACGCTAATACGCGAGCTGACCGGCCTGCCGGTGGTGACCGGGCTGGAATTTGGCCATCACTGGAACACCGTCACGCTGCCGCTTGGCGCGCATGGCCAGCTGCGGGTCGCAGGCGATGTCGCCAGGCTGACTCTGTCAGGGCATGCGGTACTGCGGGAGCATTCATGAAGCAGCTGTATGAAGATCTGTGGATCTCAACGCCGGAGTTTCCGCCGGGCGAACGCGATCCGGAAGTGATGATGCACGGTTTTCTGCTGAAGCTTTCACGCGGCAACGTGCTGATTTCACGCGTTGAGGATCATGAAGACCATAATATTATCAGCGATCTCGGCGGGATTTTTCGCCACTATCTGACCCACTGGCACGAGGCTGGCCCGGGCGCGCGACTGCTGCAGCAGCGTTTTAATTCGGCGCTCTATTGCCACAACCGCGCGCTTGGCCCCGTCAGCTCGTTCGCCGAAGCGGACGACACCTTTAATCAGGCGGAAGTGCACTGCGGCAGCCTGCACGTGGTGCCCACGCCGGGCCATACGCCGGGCAGCACCACCTACCTTTATGCTTCGCCCTATGGCAAAACCTATCTGTTTGTCGGCGATACTATCAGCCTCAGCCACCAGCGCTGGGTAACCGTGCTGGTGCCGGAAAGCAACGAGGCCGATCTGAAAAAAACGCTGGAGTTTTATCGGGCGCTGCGCCCGGACGTGGTGCTGATGGGAACCACAAAAGGCCACCTTTCCTGGCAGGAAGTGACGATGCGGGAGTGGCTGGCGCTGCTGGATGAGGCGGAGAACTCGCCGCTGGATCTGCGTCAGCGGCCAGGAGAATAATCGTCGTCTTCCTGCTACAGCGTTTTCGTCAGGTAAAACCGCTGGTGCACGCGCGGATAGTTATCCAGTACCAGCCGGACAACGTAGCCCTGTTTTTCATAGAAAGGCCGGGCCTGGAAGCTGGCGGTATCGACCTGAGCGTAGAGGCAGCCGCGTCGACGGGCCTCTTCTTCCACCGCCTGCATCAGCGCCGTGCCTGTCCCCTGCCCACGCAATGCTTCGCTTACCCAAAGCATATTAATGCGCAACCAGTTGCCCACCGTTGAACCCGTCAGGCCGGCAAGTTTTTTGCCGCTGGCGTCTTCAATAAATGCCCCGATACTTTTTAACTCGCCGATAGCCATAAAATGCGAGTTATAAGCCAGCAGGCCGGCTTCAATTTCCGCCAGTTCGTCCGCCCCAGGCTGGTGCGTTATTCTGATAGTCATAGACTCCTCTTTTATACGTAAAAGTTTGCGGCCCGCGCCGGCCTCCCGGCAAGATTGCCCGACTGACTACTCAGGATTCGACCTTTCCCGACGCATCGGTTCGTTGCAATGTTACCGTGCTGTTTTCGCGTTCGCCGGTGCGGCTACAGGAAACCAGGTTTTTCTTACCGTCATACGAGAAAAAGGTCTCATTGGTGCTTTTGTTCATCACCATCTGGTCTCCGTTGCGAAACAGCACGATAGCCACTTTATCGCCGTTATCGGTACGGGACTGCTGGCTGCCGGACGCAATCTGGAAGTTATCGCCCGCCCACAATACCGTGGTCAGGCCATACTGTGCGTTGGTCACGGTCATGGTTGGCCTGCCCGGACAGGTAATCTGATACTCGCTGTTTTGTAACGGCGCAGTGCCTTCAGAGGATTGAGCGAAAAAAGAACAGGCGCAAAGGCCGCCGAGGGCAAGTAAACGAAGCATGAGCATTCTCCGGGCAAGTGTCTGACAGGTCTGGCACAGTATCCTGCCCGCGTCGTGGTTGGGCCGCAATCGGAAGTGGCCTGGTCTGCGTTACAGGCTGCTCATCTCTTTAATATCCGCCTGGTTTACCGCCTGCTGCCTGCCGGATTCATCGGTGTAGATAACCATACCGGTCGCCTTATCAATTTCCGGCTTCCCTTCAACAACCTTTGTGCTGCCGTCGCGCATATGAATGATATGGTCATTTGCGCAGCCGCTCAGTAAAGTGGCCACGGCAATCAGTGGAAAAAGTAACAATTTTTTCATCTTTTCTCTCCTTAAGTTAACCGAGGGAAGTGTAGTCTATGTGCACAGCAATTTTTGATGATTGCTGCGCAGCGGGAGGGGCCGCAAGTGTCGACCAGATAAGGAAAGTTATCGCCGCCATCAACAAATTTCAGTTGAAGCCAGGCAGATTTAACTGTATTTTTATCCAGCATTGATAACCAGGATCCCTCTCATGTTTGTTGAACTGATTTACGATAAGCGCAACGTTGCGGGCTTACCAAACGCGCAGCAGCTGATTTTAGATGAACTGGAAAAGCGCATTAAGCGAGTTTTCCCCGATGCCGACGTCAAAGTAAAACCTATGCAGGCAAACGGCGTGAAAACGGACGCCAGCAAAAGCGACAAATCGGTAATGTTGAGAATTATTGAAGAAATGTTCGATGAAGCGGACCAGTGGCTGATTGCAGAAGAATTTTGATAACCCTCGCACTTCAGGCGTTATTATAACGATTTTTGCCCGTGGACGGTTGCGTTTTACCGTCTTCATGCCACTATTCTTCTATCAAGTTTCCCTGGTGTTGGCCCGTGATTATCCTCTTTGCGGGCATTTTTTTATCTGAAAACTGAAACCGCACTGATACATCCCCCTCTTTATTACTTTAATGAGTTGTTAAAATTTATTTAAATAAATTTAAATTTCGTAACAACCTAAAGTTTTCTCCGGACGAGCCGACGATCTGAGCAGGCAATTAATTGAGACGCAACTATGGCGGTTATATCTGTTCCTGCGCTGGGAGGGCTACTGGCGAAGGCTGAATGGCGTAAAGGCTCGCCGTTAACGAAGGAAGAAGTGGAAAAGATTCGGGATATCACCACGCAGGTTTTAGTACCGGATAATATAGCCCGCACGCTGGATCCTTTTTGCGGATACGCTAATGTCGATCCGCAAAAATGCTGGGAAACCTGGCAACGCTATCGGGCCGACGCGCTGGCCCGAAGGTAATCAGCGGTTTTCCTGCGTTTTTTGATGCTCAGCGATTTCGGCGTAAAGCAGATCGTAAACCTGTGCAGCGTAGGCCGAGCTGTCTCGCAACATTTGAATAGCATCCTCAAGCGTTTGCGGCTCCATCTGGCCTACAATTCGCCACCCCAAAGCGATGTTCTTCGCTTCTTCCAGTCGTTCCGGATGATAGACATACGCAGCTTCTGACACGAAATTCTCCTGATTTGAGTTTTGGCCCTATTTTACTGAGCAATGGCTGAGCATCTCAACCCTTGATTTAAACAGATTTAACTTTTTTGCCATTTTAACCCATCTTTTACCGGAAAATGTTTCTTTATCCGGCAAATCTACAGGGGATTAAAGAGAAAAACAGACTAATCCTGGCAGAAGAAAGTTGTAAACCCAATGAAGATTAACTACCGCTGGTAAATAATGTAAGGAAATCGTTCGTTTTACCATTATTAATGAAACTTTCCCGTAACAGAACATTTCTGGCGGATTTGGCTTTATTCGCATCGTGAAAGAAAGCGATTTATTAATAGCGGGAGCGGGGATTGACTGCCTTTTAATACAGCAGGTTATGTCTGAAAAGAACGCGCAACAGATTGATGGATAAGCGGCAGAGTGAACATGTATTTATTACGCTAATTTAGCTTAGGTAAGAATAATATATTAATACGGCGTATGACCTTAACAGTACCGTTCAAAAAAAGAACTCCTGCCAGTGAGACAAGCCGACCGGCAGGCGAAAATTTCATCTACCGGGGCGCAGCACGGCAAGGATCTCCGCTACGTTGCCTTTTGAGCGAAATACCGCCGCGCAGAACACCAGATTGATGAGGATAGAAGCCCAGCTGCTATGACTGTAATCATCAAAGAAATAACGAAACGGAACCGAACCATAGGCCAGCACCAGCAGATAGGCCAGCCATGATGCCCACCATTGATGGTGCGCGCCGGGCTTACGGAAAAACATCAGCCGCAGGGCAATTGCCGAGCAG
Source organism: Erwinia plantamica (assembly GCF_043420595.1). Taxonomy (NCBI): domain Bacteria; kingdom Pseudomonadati; phylum Pseudomonadota; class Gammaproteobacteria; order Enterobacterales; family Erwiniaceae; genus Erwinia; species Erwinia plantamica. The sequence goes on along the minus strand of NZ_JBGCUC010000009.1, from coordinate 76,116 downwards.
GTGATCACATTGGTAATCACCATAGGATCATTTGTGACCATGAAAGCCTCCTTTGATGCGGGCCAGCCAGGCGGCCGGATCCTGCTGATTAAAGAATGTTAAGGTTTTAATGGCCAGCGCCGAGAGCAGTACCGCTCCAAGCCCATCCAGCGGCCTGTCGCTATATCCCAACAGGCCAGCCAGTTTGGCGCCTACAACATCGGCGCCGAACACGCCCACGATCCATGAGACAACAAAATAAGCAGCCCGCACGCGCAAAGCGATGTCAGCTGCGCCGGCAACATAAAACACCGATCCGGCAAAGGCGCCAAACAACACGCTGTAGTTCATGCCACCTAACTGACTCGCCACACTCGCTCCGGCTGAAGATACCACACCAATCCTCACTACCATTTCATGAATGAACATAGAGCCCCCTTTCTGCTTCAGCGTCTTCTCAAATGGACGAGAAAAAAATCCCGGCCTGCGCCAGGAATAAGAAAATTCGATTTAGCACAGCTGGAGTAGTTGATATTTTTACATTAGTGCGGGAAATGCGTACGCGTGAGGGCGCTGTAAATTTATTTGGTGCTGATTCTGAAAAGCCACGCAGCTAACCAGACGAGCTGTCAGTCCTGATAAGGGAACCGTGCGGTTCGACGCTATGACGCTGCCTGAAGGGTCATGAGGTCGTAAAGGAAAGGTAGACGGCGCGGCATTTATTCGGCGAAAGGCATCGCTTCTGCTGTGACCAGCAGTTTATCAAGTTTTTTTCGCTTTCAGTCTCAGAAATGACGCCACAGGGTGCGTCAACCTGTTTTATGCGTTCAGGATCCCGCGATAAAGACAAGAAATGATGGTAGACAAAGTTTCCGGTAAGCAGGATTGCTACCCTACCGGCCCGTAACCGCCTGCCTGCCGGGCGCAACCGTTGAGATTATCGGAAACTTTAATGGAAACAGTGTTAAACAAAACGTTGAAAGAAAGGGTTTTTCACTCAATACTTTTTGAGGTGGTGGCTAATGTCCTGATTGCGCTCATGCTGGCGGCGATATTAGCCGTGCCCGTAACGCAATCTGCCGTGCTGGCAGCGCTGTCCGCCGTCACGGCGATGCTGTGGAATGTTATTTTTAATCGCCTGTTTGATGCTGTTCAGATAAGAATGGGTTTCAGGCGGAGCCTGCCTGTCAGGATCCTCCACGCCGTCCTTTTTGAAGCCGGACTGCTTGCCGTCCTGATCCCGGTAACCGCCTGGTGGTTTACCGTCTCATTGTTGAAAGCCTTTATGTTGCAAATTGCGCTGGTCGCCTTTTTTCTGCCTTATACCGTTGTGTTTAACTATGTTTACGACTTTTTCCGGTTTCATTGGGTTTGCCGCTCCAGGGGCGCAGAGAGGTGATAATGCCGCGTATTATAACAAGCTGCCTGATTTTACTGGTTTTAGCCGTGCTGATTATCAATTATTCGGTGCCCATCAGGTTCGCTGTAGAGGATCTGCTTTACCATCTGGCGCTGTTTCTAATGCGCCTTCGCTCGCCCTGAACGGTTTGCTGTAAAAAGGGTATTGTCGTTAACGAGGAATGTTATGGTCGATTCTGCTGCTTCTCCACCCTTGCTGCATCTGCTGTGCGGTAAAATTGCTTCCGGTAAATCCACCCTGGCGCAGCAGCTTGCCAGTGCTCCCCGCACGCTTATCCTGTCTGAAGACAGCTGGCTGTTCGGGCTTTATGGCCCGGAAATGAAAAACGTCACGGATTACGTCAAATACGCTGCAAGGCTGCGCGATACGCTGACGCCTCATCTTGTTGCCCTCTTGACAACGGGCACTTCCGTAGTGCTTGATTTTCCGGCAAATACGCTTGCGCAACGCCAGTGGATGAAACAAATTGTGGACCAGGCCCGCTGTATGCACATCCTGCATTTCCTGGATGAGCCAGACAGTTTGTGTAAAACCCGGCTGGCGTTAAGAAACCAGGCAAAAAACCATGACTTTGCTGCTACAGAGGCCGAATATGAGCTTATCAGCCGCTATTTTGTTGCGCCGGTAAAAGAAGAAGGTTTTAACATCAAACGTTATTCCAGCCACGCTGGCTAAGGTCAAGCCGATGATCAGACGGGCACGCCCGGAAGAAGCGCGGGCGCTATGGCAACTACGCAACCTGGCTATCCGCGCCGGTTGTAGAGCGTCCTACGGTGAAGAGAAGGTCATGGCCTGGACGCCGGACAAAATGCCTGGTGGCTATCTTCAGGCCATTGTTCAGCACCCTTTTTTTGTGGCAGACGCGCCGGGTTTTCCCGTAGCGACAGGCTTTCTTGACAGCGAAAAGCACAGCGTGGAGGCCATTTTTACCCTGCCGGACCATATGGGCAAAGGGTACGCCACGCAAATTTTGACTGCCATAAAAAATGAGGCCCTCTCCAGGGGCATCACCACGCTCACCCTTTCCTCCACGCCGGACGCCATGACATTTTACCAGCGTCACGGCTTTACGCTGCTCAGAGAATCGGTTTACCACTCTGCGCTGGCGGGCGATCTGCTCTGCATGGAGATGCAGGCCGGGCTGTTACATTCAGAAAAAGTTACATTCTGAAACCCCTGAAAAACCAGCTAAATAACAATAAGTTAATTGCCTCCCCTTTTTGCCGGGCTTGCGATCCGTCACAGGCCTGCCAGGGTTAACGGAGCGTTTTAACAAGAGATTTATTCCAACAGGAGGTTAATATGGCCCGTTTTCAGCAAAAAGTCGTGGTGGTAACCGGTGCAGGTTCCGGTATTGGTCAGGCTGCGGCAGAACGCTTCGCCAGCGAAGGCGCTTCCGTGGTGCTGGTAGGCCGCACGAAAGAAAAGCTGGATAAGACGCTGGCGAAACTGGCTCAGGGTGAGCATCTGGTTGCAACTTGCGACGTGGGTGAGGCGGAACAGGTAGAACGGCTTGCCAAAAACGTACTGGATAAATATGGTCGGGTGGACGTGCTGGTAAATAATGCCGGCCAGATCGTGCAGGGCCGCATTCATGAGATCGCGCTGGACGACTGGAAACAGCTGATGAAGGTTGACCTGGACGGCGTGTTCTACTGCGTGCACTACTTTATGCCCGCGCTGCTGAAAAGCAAAGGCAACGTGGTTAACGTTTCTTCCGTTTCCGGGCTGGGTGGCGACTGGGGAATGAGCGTTTACAACGCCGCCAAGGGCGCGGTCACCAATTTTACCCGCTCGCTGGCGCTGGATTATGGCGAAGACGGCGTACGCGTAAACGCCATCTGTCCCGGCTTTACCTTTACCGATCTGACGGAAGAGATGAAAGATAACCAGCAGCTGCTGAATAAGTTCTATGAGCGTATTCCGCTGGCGCGTGCAGGTGAACCGGAAGATATCGCCAGCGCGATTGCCTTTATTGCCAGCGATGACGCCCGCTATATCACCGGCGTTAATCTGCCGGTCGATGGCGGTATCATGGCATCCAACGGTCAGCCTAAACAGGCCTGATGTTTCCGGCGGCACGGCGTGCCGCCTAATCCTCGTTATTGGCCGCTCGCCATTGATCAATCATTTCCGCCGTCACTTCTTTTACATAGCAAATCGGCGCCTCACCGCCCTGCCTGCTCCATGCGCTTCGTCCACCGCAGCGACTGCCGTTTCTGGCTGAATTAAACGGGCAGGCGCAGCTACCCGCATAGTCTGCGATGGACTCGGCTACAATCCGCTGCTGCACTTCCTCGTCCGACAGCCGGGCAGCCAGCGCCGGGTCTGCAAAAAAAAATATTATCGCCAGGCTTAATACCCATTTTAATCTCATAGCGCCTGTCCTTACGATCTTCTTGCTGTTTGCAGCGGAAAGGGATGTTTTTATGTGCGACCTCAGGCCGTTTCAACCTCATCAATCAGCTCGGGACGCTGATTTTTGACATTGCCCACGGCCTTACTAACCGGATGCCAGGCAAATTCATCAATCGGGACGGCCCCCTCTTTTACTATTTCGCTCGCCTGCTCCGGGGTGGTTTTTTCACTTATCCAGGCAAGCGCGGCCTCGGGCGTCAGCACCAGCGGCCGACGATCGTGAATATCAAGGAGTCCTTTATCGCTGGCGGCCGTTACGATCAAGAAGCCCTCATGGTCGTCCTCTTTGTTAAAAGGCGCTTTACCGATGGCCGCAAAAAAAAGCGGCCCGCCGCTCTGATGATAAATAAAGTAAGGCTGCTTGTTACTGCCGTCGCGTTTCCATTCGTACCAGCCGTCGGCCATGACTATCGCCCGCCCGCTGCGCCAGAGCGGCTTAAACATTTTGCCCGTCGCCGCCGTTTCCGATTTAGCGTTAATCAGCGGCTGCTTATGCCACCATTCCGGGCTGTATCCCCAATGGACAGGATCGAGATGAAGCGTCGCGTCACGTTCATTGAGCAACAGTACGCGCGTACCTGGCGCCACGTTATAGCGGCCAAGCGGCTCTGGATCGTAAGCGATATCCCGCTCGATACTGTTGCTCAAGGCTTCCAGATAAGCCTCACGGGATCGGTATTGAGTAAAACGTCCGCACATAATCGTCTCCTTTTCGATAAGCGTAGCAGCGAAAAACGGCAGGCCGCCCATGCCGTTCCCTTTTTTTCACGCGCTCGTAGCAGGCATGATTCGCCCTTTTGTAACGAAAGTTTATTAGTTACTGTCGCTTACCTTACCGCCGCAGGCTGAGCTGGACAGCCTGGCGGAAACAGCGTGATAGTACTGTTTTTTTATCAGGATCCTTATTGGGATTTATAAGCGTATATTATCTTTGCTTCGTCACTTACAGAGAACAGAGATGAAAAAAACGACCTTGCTTTTGCTGGCGTCCCTGATGGCTGTGCTGTCTGCTTCAGCATTCGCCTGTCCTAAGGGACAACATCCCCATGGCGGTACCGGTTCCCATCATAAAGGCGGCTATTGCTCTTACTGAGTCTTATTTTCAGAGCACCGCCCCCGAGTGATTTTTTATCAAGGCGCAAGCATTTATCAGCATGGCAAAGACCTGACACAGCAACATTGCGCCTTTTATAACGGCTTTAGATGAACAGGTTCAGCGCTCATCATCGCCGACTGCAAACAGCACTCCCCCCACCACAGATCGCCAGGCTCCCCCTGTCAGCGGTAAACTTAAAAAAGAACAGCATGCTGGCCGTCAGAAATCAGAGGGCAATGAACGGATAGCGCGCTAAAAACCTGTAACGGCGCTGAATAAAGTGTTTATCAGCCTCCGACAAGAAGGTTTCTTTACGCCTTTGAGCAGGTATGGCATCACCTTATTTTTTAAAAAAGGATAGCGATGGCATCAGGAAGATATCAGGTATACAGGCTGCCGCCCGACACGGACGGCAGGTGCTGGCCGTCAGGCATGCGCTTCGCGGTCCGCCAACAGCTGGTCGACAAACGCGACGATTTCCGGCTTATCCCGCTCTATTTGCGCTATTTTTTCGGCAAATTTCGGCAGATACGCCTTATGGGCATACAGTAGCGCATCCAGCACTTTGATGGCCGTATCGCCAGCCGGGATCAGCGGATTGATGGTAAACGCATGCAGCGCCGCGCCATAATCGCCGGTCACGGCCGCTTCGATAGTGGTTTCCTCCATCGCCTTCATCAGCTGGATCATGCCTCGCGCCGCAGGCGGCAGCGCTCCCCAACGCAGCGGCTCCGGGCCATGCGCGGTAATAGCTGCCGTCACTTCCACAATACAGTCGAAAGGCAGATCGGCAATGGCGCCGTTATTGCGCGTTGACACCACCATCTGTTTACCGGTGTTGTTCTGGATAGCGGCGATCAGATCGCAGGCCGCATCGCTGTAGTGTGCGCCGCCGCGCTGGCTCAGCTCTTCCGGTTTGTAGTTAAGGTTGACGTCCTTGTAGAGTTCAAACAGCCGCTTTTCGGTTTTTTTCACCACCTCGGCGCGCGTTTCATACTGCCTGAATTCTTCAACAGCGTGCGCCAGCATCGGCTCCTGTAAATAGTAATAGCGATGATAGCCGCACGGCAGAATGCCAAGGTGTTTGACCTGCTCATAGTGGAAAGGGATCTGGTGAATATTTTTCAGGCCTTCATCAGAGCGATCGCACTGTTCCGGCGCATAGATTTTATCGATCAGTTCGGCGGTGCGTTCATTTCCTTTGTTGTCCCAGACGCGGTGCCAGTGAAAATGGTTAAGCCCGGCGAACTTGAAGTTTAGTTCGGCCTCGGGGGTCTGCAGCAGCTCACAGGCCTGGGTGATATGGCTGAAAGGCACGTTGCACAGCCCCACCGTTTTTTCCCATTGACCATATTTTATCGCGGCTTCCGTCACCATCCCGGCCGGATTGGTAAAGTCGACCAGCCACGCGTTGGGACAAAGCACGCGCATATCGTCAATAATTTCCAGAATAACGGGAATGGTGCGGAACGCTTTAAACAGCCCGCCCGCACCGTTGGTTTCCTGCCCCAACAGGCCGTTAGCCAGCGGGATAACCTCATCTTTCAGGCGAGCATCCAGCAGCCCTACGCGAAACTGCGTGGTCACGTAGTCGGCATCTTTCAGCGCCGCTTTACGATCGAGCGTCAGATGAACCTGCCAGTCCAGTCCGGCTGCCGCAATCATACGCTTCGCCATATTGCCGACGATTTCCATTTTTTCGGCGCCGTCCGCAATATCCACCAGCCAGAGTTCCGCAATGGGTAACCGATCCTTGCGCAGGATCAGCCCTTCGATCAGTTCCGGGGTATAGCTGGATCCGCCGCCGATGGTGACAATCTTTATTTTGTTTTGCATACAAAAAGCTCCTTGAATGAGCGGACAGACAGAGAGTGGGCTGAAAGCAGGTAGCCCTGCCCCTCACCGCATGGATGATGAATGACTGAATAAAACCCGCTGGGCTTTATTTATGCCGGCTGTTCAGGTAGTGATACACCGCGCCCGTCAGCCCCGCGCTGTTGCCATGGCTGGCTCTGGCGACAGACACCGTCAGGCCATACCAGGCCAGATGCGCTTTGATCTCGTCGATAAAGCCTAGCCGTTCGGTTATGCCTCCCCCCAGGAAGACACATTCCGGATCGAACAGATGCGCCAGGTTATAAATGCCCGAGCAAAGATCCTGATAAAATTGCGTAACCAGCCGGACGCAAATTTTATTTCCCTGGTCATAACCGGCGAATATCTCTTCGCCCGTGACCGTTTCCAGCGGCCTGTCGCTTATCAGCGAATAGCGCCTGCGCAGGACCGCCAGCGTGCAGTTTTCATTCATGGTGTAGCTGTTCAGCCGTCCCGCGCCCGGCCGCTCGCTGAGCAGGTAGCCGAATTCGCCCGCCCTGAAACGATGCCCGCGCACCAGCTCGCCGTTGCAAAAGAGCGCGCCGCCAATGCCCGTGCCGATAGTCATCATCAGAAAATCCCGCATCGTCTGTGCGTGGCCCAGCCAGCGTTCGGCCAGCAACGCGCAGTTGGCGTCGTTTTCTACGCTAACGGGCAGGCCGGTTTTATTTTGTAGCCACGCCTGTAAAGCAAAGCCGTCAAAATCGCGCAGGGAGCCGCCCATCGTAATAAAGCCCGTCCAGGGATCGACGTAGCCGGGAACGCTCAGGGCTATTCCTTCGCATTCGGAATGGCTCGCCAGCCATGCCTGAATCGACGCCAGTATGTGCTCGCCGGAAAAATTCGGGACCGCCGTTTTTTCCTGCGCCAGGATCTCGCCCTTCTCGTTCAGCACGCCCATTTTTAAGGCGGTTCCGCCAATATCGTAAGCTGCAATTCTCATCATTCACTCCGGCTTGTTGGCGGGCGGCATGGCATCGCCCGTCAGGCCTTTCCGGTCAGCCGGATTTAAAGGGATGCACCGTCAGAGGCGATAACCTCTTTATACCAGTCGAAGCTTTTCTTTTTGGCGCGGGAGAAATCGCCGCTGCCGTCATCGCTGCGGTTAACGTAAATAAAACCGTAGCGCTTATCGTACTGTCCCGTGCCGAAAGAGACGCAGTCCAGACAGCCCCAGGGCGTAAAGCCCATCAGATCGACGCCATCCTCCAGCACGGCTTTTTTCATCTGCACAATATGCTCGCGCAGGTAGCTGATACGGTAGTCGTCGTTGATCTCGCCGTTTTCCTCGACCTTATCGAACGCGCCGAAGCCGTTTTCCACGATAAACAGCGGTTTCTGGTAGCGTTCATAGAGCATGTTAAGCGTGTAGCGCAGGCCGACCGGATCGATCTGCCAGCCCCAGTCGGAAGCTTTTACGTGCGGATTTTTGCGGCTGCCGGGGAACGCCTCCAGCGGCGTATCGTCAGTTTGCCGGGCGGTCGCGTACTCTACGGCGTTGCTCATGTAGTAGCTGAAGCCAAGGTAGTCGGTGCAGCCTTCGCGCAGCGTCTGCTCGTCTTCCGGCGCCATATTGATAGTAAATCCGCGCTGCGCCCACTCTTTGCGAACCCAGGCAGGGTAAGCTCCGCGCATATGCACATCGCCAAACAGATAGCGCTGCTGCATCGCTTTGTGCGCGTACATTACGTCGTCCGGATGACAGGACCACGGATAGAGCGGCACCATCGCCAGCATGCAGCCAATTTTAAAATCCGGATTGATGGCGTGGCCCAGCTTTACCACTCTGGCGCTGGCAACAAACTGGTGATGCAGCACCTGGTACATCACTTCTTCAGGGTTTTCGTGATCGGTAAAAATGACGCCGGAGTTGCTGTAGCCATACAGCGGCTTGCGCCAGTTGCGCTGATTGTTGATCTCGTTAAAGGTCATCCAGTATTTCACTTTGTGCTTATAGCGCTTTAGCACCACTTCGCTGTAGCGCACAAAGAGGTCAATCAGCTCCCGGTTAAGCCAGCCGCCATACTGTTTAACCAGATGCAGCGGCATTTCAAAGTGCGACAGCGTGATCACTGGCTCAATGCCGTGCTTTAACAGCTCGTCAAAAACGTCATCATAAAACTTCAGGCCCGCCTCGTTAGGCTCGACCTCGTCACCCTGCGGAAAAATACGCGTCCAGGCGACAGAGGTGCGGAAACACTTAAAGCCCATTTCCGCAAACAGCGCGATATCTTCCTTGTAACGATGATAAAAATCCGTGGCGAGGTGATTAGGATAATTTTTACCGGCAATCACGCCGTCGGTGATTTCTCTGTCCACACCGTGCGAACCGCCCGTCAGCACGTCGACAATGCTCGGGCCTTTGCCGCCCTCCTGCCAGCCGCCCTCAACCTGATGAGCAGCGACGGCGCCGCCCCATAAAAAATCAGCGGGTAATTTGTCAGACATAAATGGTTCCTTTTTAAAAACTACTGCGTACGGGTTTTGGTCAGCTCCTGCACTTCACGATGCAGGTAGATAATCTCTTCCACCAGCTCACGGCACAGCATGGCATTCATCAGGTGATCCTGTGCATGCACCAGGATCAGGTTGACCGGGATTTTGCCGCAGCCTTCGTCCGCGCCGATCAGCTCAGTCTGGATCCTGTGTGCTTCACGCACGGCTTTTGTCGCCTCCAGCAGCGAGGCGTCTGCCTCTTCCCAGCTATGCTTTCGCGCCGCCTGGAGCGCCTGCATGGCAGCAGAGCGCGCTTCACCGGCATGGATAATCAGCTCCATCACCGTCGTTTCCATATCCTGTGGTGCATCCATTATTTGGTCTCCTCAGCCAGAACCATGCCGTCAGCCATTTCCGCTTCCTGTTGCAGCAGCTGGCGTTCATACATTTTGAAGAACGGGTAATAAATTAACGCCGACAGGCCAATCAGAAACGCGACCAGCACCACCGCGCGCCAGTCCCACCCCGTAGACCAGGCAGCGCCAATCGGGCCGGGCGTAGTCCACGGCGCCAGGGAAATGGCATGGTTAATCAGGTTGGTGCGCGTCGCTGTCCAGGCGATAACCGCGTTGATCAGCGGCGTGGTCACAAAGGGAATAAACAGCAGCGGATTCATTACTACCGGCGAACCGAAAATGATGGGCTCGTTGATATTGAACATGCCGGGAACCAGGCCCAGACGACCGATCGAGCGCAGATGGGCAGACTTGCTGCGCAGATAAAGGATCACCAGACCCATAGTCGCGCCGGAGCCACCCACCGTAATAAAGAACTGCCAGAACGGCTCAACAAAGACTTTGGTGACCTCCTGCCCCGCGTTAAGCGCTTCCTGGTTAATACCCAGGTTAGCCAGCCAGAACGCCTGGAGCAGGCCGCCGACGATTGCCGCGCCGTGGATGCCGGCAAACCAGAGCAGATGGCACAGCAGCACGGCTATCAGCACGGCGGGCAATGAGTCCGCAGCGGACAGGATTGGCGCAAACAGAGACATAATTGCCTGCGGCAGGATCAGCCCGAAATGGCTCTCCATAAGCAGATTCAGCGGATAAAGCGTGAGGAAAATAACCAGGATCGGGATCAGCAGATCGAAAGACTGGCGGATTTTGGGCGGCACCTGTTCGGGAAGCTTAAAGCCAATATTGTACTTCGTCAGCAGATGCATGATTTCGGTACAGTACAGGCTGATAAGAATGGCGGTGAAGATGCCCTCACCGCCCAGAGAGGCAACCGACAGCGCACCATCTTTTTGCGGCGCGGCGACCACCAGAAAGGTCATCAGCGAGAGCAGCGCGGCCATCAGGCCGTTGAGCTTATAGCTCTGCGCCAGGTTATAGGCGATAGCGCTGGTGATGAAGACGGCCATAATCCCCATCGTCATATTGTAAGGCATCATCAGCTGGTCGTTATATTGCCTGACGATGCCCAGCCACCATTTTGCAAAAGCCCACTGGCTGTTTTCACTGAACGGCGGATGAGAAAACAACAGCATAAAGGAACCTACAATTAAAAACGGCATGGAAGCAATAAAGCCATCTTTAATAGCGACAACATGTCTTTGTGAAGATAAGCGCGCGGCTACCGGACTGATACGATTTTCAATCACCCCAAACAGCGAATCGGCCAGTGTGCTCATTATGCCCCCTGATGAGATTCAATAAGCGACAGGGCGGATTGCAGAATTTTTTCGCCGTTAAGCATCCCATAATCCATGGTGTTAATAACGGCAACCGGTTTATGGTATTCGGCCGCGCATTTCTGAAAATCATTGAGCTTGTATTTGATTTGCGGGCCCAGCAGGCAGCAGTCAAAATCAGCGATCTTTTCGCTGAACTCTTCCATGCCAACTGCCTGAATTTTCGTATCAATCCCGAGCTTTACGGCGGCCTTTTCCATCCGCTGCACCACCATGCTTGTGGACATGCCTGCAGAGCAACATAATAATATCTTGATCATAACATCCCCCTTTGTTTCCTGAATTTTTACGCGCCATTCGATCAGCCTGCAACCGGTTACAGATCCTCTTTTTGCTTTTTGTGATCCATCACCCACTCATTCAGTAATTTATTTATCGCTAAACATAAAATAATGTGAGACCGGTTACAGATTATTTATTTATGACGCACCTGAATATATTTACCGTGCATCATTTAATCTTTTCTGGCGTGGCGAGAAAAAAATGCGGGTTTTAACCGCTGCGTTTTTGGTTACAATAAGCGGCCGATACAGAAAGGAAACTCTCCATGATTACGATGCTGGATGTGGCCAGGCGTGCTGGCGTCTCAAAAGCGACCGTTTCTCGCGTGCTGGCCGGGCATGGCTACGTGTCGAAAACGGTGCGGGACAAGGTCATGAGCGCCGTGGAGGAGATGGGCTACCGGCCTAACTTACTGGCGCGTAATCTGGCGACCAACCGCAGCCAGAGCATTGGCCTGATGGTGCCCAATACCCTTTATAACGGCCCCTTTTTTAGCGAGCTGCTCTATCAGGTAGCGACGCTGACCGAACAGCTGGGGTCGCAGCTGGTGCTGGCCGACGGCAAACACACGGCGGACCAGGAGCGGCAGGCCATCAATTTTTTGATCGACAGCCGCTGCGATGCCCTGATCATTTATCCAAGATCGTTGAGCGTAGAAGAGATCGACGCGCTGATCCCGACGATCAGTAAGCCGATGCTGATCCTGAACCGCAGTTTAAAAACGTTCCCACACTATGCCGTCTGCGCCGATCATGAAAACGATACGTTCCAGGCGGTGGATTATCTGATCGGCCAGGGACATCGGGAAATCGCGTTTATCAAAGGCATGGCAGGATCGCATACCGGTCTCAGCCGACTGAACGGCTATTTATCCGCGCTAAAACGGCATGAGATTACGCCACATCCGGCGCTGATGCTGGAAGGCGGCTGGACTAATGAGAGCGGCAGGCTGGCGGCCTGCGAGCTGCTGCGGCGCAACGTCAGGTTTTCCGCTATTGTCGCCAGTAATGACGATATGGCGATCGGCGCCGCCTGCGCGCTGAGCGCCGTGGGGCTGAAAGTGCCGGACGATGTCTCCCTGCTCAGCTTTGATGATATCCCCGTCGCCGCCTATGTGACGCCAGCGCTGACTACCGTACGCGTGCCGGTTGCAAAGATGGTGTCCAGCGCGATGATGCAGCTGGCGAAAATGCTGGATGGCGGGCAGGTCGAGCCGCTGGCGCTGATGCCGGGCGAACTGATCCGCCGACAGTCGGTGGGGATCGGGCCTTATGGTAAGGCACAGGAGAGATGAAGCCTGCCAGGGATCGGCAAGCCGTTATCTTACTTTTCCCGTTACAAACCCGGCGATCTCACGGTTTCCTGAGGTATAGCCTGGGGATTCTCTCTCCCGTCAGATGTGCTGTTATAACCCTGTAGCGATCACACCACTTTTGCATGAAACAGTAGAATTATTTATATTATCTGCAAATTTTTCAAAGGCGATGGCATTGCCACGCTTAGAGCAATCACTAGGCACGTCATGTAGCCCAGGATATTGTGTGGTGAAGAGATCCGGACATCTTAATAATCAGGTGTGGAAACGGTTCAGGGATGCCCCTTTTAAGAGTGGGTTATAACCTGTTTCCATTGCGAGACGGGGCGTTAGCACTATTTAAACTGCGCTTATTATGTACCGTTTTAAAAGGATTTGGATAAAGGCCTGGAATATAAAAAGCCAACATAAAATTTACATCCTATGTTGGCTACATATTGCAAAACTCAGCTTACATATGCTGAATCATTGCATCGCCAAACTCTGAAGATTTCAGCAGTTTAGCGCCGTCCATCAGACGTTCGAAGTCATAGGTCACGGTTTTGGCCGCGATGGCACCTTCCATACCTTTAACAATCAGGTCTGCGGCTTCGAACCAGCCCATGTGACGCAGCATTAGATAAATATAATAGACGTTACTTGTTGATAAAATTAGGAATATTCGAATAAAGTGCTGCTACGCATGCTATTTTAGCCGTTCTGTAACCGCTTGATTTTGAGAGAACTATTTTTGGTTTTGATAACCAGTTTCCGGTGCAAAAACCTTTAAAGGTTACGTTACTAAATATTTTAACAACATCAGTTGATTACAAGAAAGTGGTCTTAAAATCCACCATTATTTGGATTGAAGAGCTGGAACGTCCGCCGCTCACCTTCCTCACTGGAAACATCTTTGAAGCTACATTGGTACATCTCGATCCACTCGTTTGCCTGGCGCAACGTCCAGATGTGGTTATAGCGAGTCAGGTTCTGTACGAAATCGACGGTAGTTACCGTTCGGCGACCCTTTGGACTGATCTTGATGCTCTTCCTAAATGCTGTTGCGATGTCATCGTAGCGCGCCATTGCTGCCTCTCCATATAACTGTTTTTATATACAGTAGTAATCCCCATTACGAAAAGCAAGCGTTACTATTTCACGATGCAATTATGTGTTTACGTAACCTCTAAAAAAATCCATATTAATAGTGGCTAAACAACGAGTAACTTAAGGACAAGTGATGGATACTGTTGAAGAACTGAACAACACATATTATTACGCAGGTAGATCTAATCTCACAGCTTGTGAATTACTATTCATGATATTTTGTGAAAAAACTATTGAACAGTTAGGATTAGATATAGAAGATATGGCAGCTGTGATTGCTATTGTTTCAGGTAGAAACAATATCCCGACGCGTGCGAAGCCAGGGGGGGCAATAAAAAACACTTCTATAGCATCAATAACTGCCAGACGTGTATTTAAGAAATCAAAATTCCCATTTATGATTAAATTACCAACTATAGTTGGCCATATTACCAAACCCAAAACATTAAAAATAAGAATGGTAGCAAATATAGGAACATTTGTTGGCCGCTCAGTACCTGTACTGGGATGGGCTATTTTAGCTTCTGACGTATCGCAAATAACATGGAATACGATAAGGGATTATAATTTCATTGCACGGGGAGATGATAAGATATGGTAAATAGTATTGAAAATAAAATCTTTGATTTTGTGCAGGCCTTTGCCGGCTCTTATGTGTTTAGCACTAAAAAAATGCAATTGTCAATCGAGACAGATCTGGATTCCGATTTACAACTGGATGATGCTGAAGCTGAAGAGCTTATGGAGAACTTTTTTAAAAAATTCTCCATAAAAAAGGAAAATTTCAATATAAACAATTACTACCCGCCTCAACCATTTTCGCTAAATCCCTTTAAAAAGGCAACGCCCACCCCTGTCCCTGATTTGACTATAGGTATGCTAATAGAATCAGCTAAAGCTGGTCGTTGGCTCTATGATTAATCTAAAGCCCGGCTTTCGCCGGGCTTTTCGTTACTTCAGCAGCTGTAGCGCAAAATCCACAGCTAAATCCGGCTCCTGTTCTGACAGCTCTTCAATCGCTTCCGCCAGGCTCTCATTTGTGACCAGTCGCCCAGCAGCCACCAGCTGATAAACTGCCTCGCCGTAGAGTTTGCAAACCGCTGCGTGCGCTTGGTCTGTAAAATCCGTTTCCATAATTCCTCCGTTAAAAAACTCACGATAGCACCACACGCGCCGATGAACAGTGAAACCGATCAGGCGCTGGCTGCGAAAATATCCCAGTTTGTTGACCAGCCGAAAGTTGATTTTGTCGATTTGTCGTAAGTACCCCCACCCACGAGATTATCTGGCGTTAGAGCGGTAAATACGTTCGTCGCCCGTCCGATAACGTCCGGCCCCTCGCCCAGAGGATCCCGGACTATCGCTCCCTCTGGAGCCAGGCTAATTTCTACAACCGAAGGCGATAAATCTATAGCTAACAAATGTGCTGTTCCGTGAAAATAATAGTTAGACGAATGTAAGCCGACTGAGCTAGCGGCCCCTACGCCTAATACACCCTCTATAAAAACGTTGCAGCCATAAAACCGTAAATCGCTACACGACACAAACTGCCCACCTCCTGTGGGGCCACCAGCAGTGGTTTTTAAGACCAAATTTATGCCTTCATAAATTAGTAACTGCAGGCCTGTAGACGATCCGATCGCTGTGCCGCTGACCATCCCGTTATCCTGTACAAATGTGTCAAAAATAAGCGTAGGGCGCTGCAGCCTGTCATCAGCTTCCGGCCACCAGCCATATCGTGATCTGTAGTCTTCAAAAATTGGATCATCGTAATAGATGAATGTCAGGTGAAACGAACCAACTCCCAGCGAATAACTTTTATCAAGCGCGAACGTCTCTCCTGCTCTCAGATGAATAGTATAGCTGCCCGGCATCGCGCGTTCGGCGATGCGCCTGAGCGCCTCTCCGACTGTCTGAAGCGGCGCTGCTCGCGTGCCTGCGGCGTCGTTTGAGCCTGCAGTCGTCACATACAGATTGATAATGTCGTCCGGGCCAACCAGGCCATAGTACAACCCGTCGTCACGTATCTGTAGCTGGTTGCCCTCGTCTTCTGAAAGCTGCACGCCCAGCAGATCGGATTCTGTGCCGGTGCCGTGTAAAGTCTGATCGTGGTATACGTTGAGAATATACGGCCCACGGCAGCGCGGGAAATAGAATGCCTGGGCGCCAAGCTGGTCATAAACGGCGATCGAATAATCCTGTGTCACAACCAGTTTGACGACCTGCCCGCTAATCACGGGATAGCCGCCAGCGTTGATGGCGATCGGCTGCGCGATGGGCGTCAGCGTGCCGTTCTCGCCTTCGTGATAAACAGTTATGCGGTTCGCTTCGGCGGTCGGGTTGGTATCCACGGCGCCAACATAGATTTTGCCGTTGAACACTGTGCTGAACTGGCGCGGCATAGTGTAGAGCTGAACGGGGAGCGCCAGCGGTACTGCGGAATCAGTCATGAAACTTTCCTCATGAAAAGGAATGCCCGCTGCGCTGCGGGCTTGATTGATGGATAAATAAACAGTAACCACTTTTTTTATGTGGTTGTATGATACTTAATTCAGGAAACCTCAAAATTAAGAGGGAAGAAATTGAAATTCAAATATCTAATGTTTTTCTTAATTATCATGTCTTGTAATACTTATGCGTTTAATACAGGGCAAGACCTTGCTAAAGCTGCCGTCATGTATGATATTTGGAAGCAAAGCGGTAAAAAAATTGACGGCACTCAGGGTAGCTATCAGGCTGTTATGTATCAATTTTATGTAGATGGCGCAGTATCTGCGCTTCACTCAACCAGACAAGTATGCTTACCAGATGGAAAATCCATGTATGAAATTGATGATGAAGTGCTGAGATATATTGATAATAATATTGGAAGTATTAAGAAACTGTCTGGTGCGCTTGCTGTAACAACTGCATTAAAGAATAGTTATCCTTGTTCAAACTAGTTAATATTTCTCAGCCAAGAGTATTGCATCTTTCTATGGAAGAGTGATTTATGAAAAATGAATTATATAAAGATTTAAAAAAAGGATATCCCAAGTTTAAAAAAGAGGCATCCATAGGCGTATTCGCCATTGCCTGTGCTGTTCTTTTTATAATTATTACTTCATCAATATTTGGTTAGGACTGCAAGACAGTTCCGATGATTAAGGCATTACTTTGAATCGCTGGCTAACCACCCTACTAAACCTACTCTGGCGATAGTGCGTCGATCGCTCTCTGGGATAGAAGCAAAAAAATCTCGCCATTCCTGTGAAGTTCTCAGCTGACTTTCGGCAGGCATTGCATTATTGCCTGGCGCTACACTTCTCTGAGCGCGAAACGCCGCCTGGTAAGCGGGAGAGCTGATCAATTTCTCCGTCGCTTCCGAAGATGCGGCGCCGCCTGCAATCCTGGCCTTTTCCGCAATACGCTCGCCTATCGCCGCACCACCCAGCGCTCCAAACGCGCCGCCCTGCGCACCAACCATAGTGCCGACTTTAGTAGCATATTTTGCCATCATGTCATGCGATGCCGTGACGCGATCAAAACGTTTAGTGAAATCGTTTAAAGCACCAGTTGTCACCTCATGAAGCTTTGCCTTGCGGATAGCATCAGCTACGGTATAAAGGTCCCTCAGCCCCTTTTTTGTCTCGGCGGGTAGATGCGGTTCCAGGAGTCGAATGTTCCCGTTCTTCATCAAATTTTGATACCAGTCTGCGTAACCACCAGGGTTAAATTCAGCCCCACGTTTACCGGCCGACAGCATATCCCGGATAGCTGTCGCAACTATCTCTGTTCGCATCTGACGAGAGGGAATATTCATCATCAGTTCTCTAAAGCTCTTACCGCTACCTTGCGCCATTGCTGACAAGGCCGCCGATGCTTTCGTTGTGACATCGCCAGTCAGATTTTTACCGCGCAGATTGATGGTTTGCTCTTCAAGGTTTTTGCGCATTTGCACCAGACGTTGAGCCACTTCAAAATCTCGACGGCTTCCTACCTCACCTAATGCTGCACGTTGATCCTCGGAAAGTTGAGCATAAAGCCGCGATAAAGCAGCTTCATCGGCGTCTTTATATGGCCCACTTTTCTTGTACAAAGCCTGTCCAACCATTCGCCGCTGCTTATTAAGGTTGGCATAGGTCAAACGGCCCTCCGGCCCTGGGTTAACCGCTTTAAAAACTTTTTGCTCAATCGGATCGAGATTCTCCCAACCGCCCAGTTCATCAGCCTGTTGTTCCAGATGGCGAGCGGTGTTGTGGGCTTCAACCTGCGATCCGGGAGGCAAAGCTTTATCGACGCGTGCATAAAGGCCATCGCTACGCCGTTCCAGTGAGGCCATCCGACTATTCATCTTACCGATAAAATATTCATTCATAGCCAGCGCATCAGGCATGCCCGCAACTTCATCGATCATATCCCCGGCATTTTGAGCAAGCTTCATTGTTGCCTGATCTTCCTGCACTCTGAGCGCTGAACCTTTACGGGATTTGATAGCCTGTTCTACTGCCTGGTATTGCGCATTGCCAGACATGTGAGAGGGCAGCAGGTCGTCCGCCACACCTAACCGTTCAGCAGCAGCGATAACGTCCTGTCGGGGCTGCGCATCAAGCCCCCGTAATGATGATGCCAGATCGGGATTTTTACTATTAGCTATATCCCGGACGGCATCCTGCATCCGCTCTTCCTCTGGCGAAAATATTTTTTTTGCTTCTGCTTCAATTGCTGCGGGCGATGCTTCGCGTTCTGCTGCTTTGGCGCCCTGCGTAGCGGAGTCAGCTACAGATTTTGCAACATTCATTCCTCGTTTTATCAGGCCAGCGGTGGCATTTACTACCGGCGCAGCGGCACGTACAGCTCCACTGGCCAGCGCACCGGTAGCGAGATCTGTCGCCAGCGACTGAGGATTGTCCGCACTGCTGTTATGAGCCAGTGCGCCAGCAGTATTCTCAGCCAACATGTCAGCCACCTTTGTTGCGAAACGCTCCGCACGTCCGGCGCCTGCTACAGAACCCAGCGCGGCGGCTGTACGCTCCGCACCAATCCCAGGGATCAGGTAAGGCCCAATTTCTGCACCTAACTTAGCGTACTCGTTCTGCGGACGGAGAGCATCCGGTAGCGTAAATCCCACAGACGGTTGATAAGTTCCATCCACGATCCCAGCCTGACTGCCCAGCCAAGCCCCGGCACTTTTAATCGTATCCGTTAACCCTGGGCGATTTGAATCATTAATCAGAGCGTTGCCAATTTTCCCGCCGATCTTATTGCCCAGCCATCTCTCCGCGCTGCCTGCTGCATTTTCAACCGCGTTAGGGATGTTTGCCACATTTACGGCGAATTGAGCCAGCCCTTTACCAGCCTCCGGTACACTCCCCAGTAGCTCATCACGCCGTGTTTGTCTTGCCTGATCGCCCCAGCCATTATCTTTTTGCAACGGTGGCGGATCATTCCACATGGTCGCAGAGTTTTCTAACTGCTGTAATGCCGAAGGATAGGCTGTATAAAATTGCTGGCGCGCTTCAGCGGCGCTGTTACCTGCGCGAGGAGCAACGACTTCATTAAAATATTGCTCCTGGGCTTCGCTTTGTTGTTGCGGCGAAAGCTGCTGATACTGAGGCGACGAAATAACTTCTCTCCACGGTTTAGCCATTATTCATCTCCCACAATGGCGAATGATCCGGAGTCTCCGGTTTGTTCTGCGTATTTCTAACAGTTGGAGGCGAAGCGCTCTGCGTTTTATTTCTAACAGCCGCAGGCGGTGTGCTGTTTGCAGCTTGGCCGGTTGCATACGCTGGCGTGTACCCTTTGAGGCTCGTTTCCAGCTTGCCTGCTATCTGCTCAAGCCTGCCTTTTATTGCTTTATAGGAACCACGTATACCGTTATCTCCTACGTTCAGACCTGACGACATTGATGTTAAAAATGCCAAATCTTTGTCAGACATTGATCCTTTCAGGAGCTTCAAATTGCCGGCGGTGAGCATTGCTTGAAGCTGCTTTGCCTTATTAATGAGATCGATACTTTCGCCTTCAAATTTTGGTATCCGTGATTGAAATGAACCGGTAACAACATCTAAATAAGGATCCTTGGCAATGCTACGCGCCAGCTGGAGCGCCTCGTACGACATATCTTTACCCTGCTTAATCTGTTCCTGTCGTTCTGCTATCGCCTCATTATTGGCGTCAATTTTTTGCTGCGCTGCCTGCCGTTTCAGGTCATTGTCAGCGGCCTTGTATTGGTTTTCCAGCTGCTTTTGCTGATAATTCAGCCGCTTCAGTTCCATATCATCAGCATGAAACTGGGCCTGCTGATTCAGTCCGGCCCAGCCGCGAGCGTTCGTCATATTGTTATTACGGGCCGTTTCCGCCAGCGTTTCACGCTTAATTTGCCGATCGTCCCGATTACCCTGCTCAGCGTAATAATCCTTCACGCCCAGCGCGCCCATGCCCACTGTGTCAATAATGCGCTGCGTTCCCTGTGGATCCTGTTGGTACTGCTGAAAAAGCTCTTCTGGCGTGCTGCCGATGCTCTGCAATACGTCCCGGTTTTTCATCGCAGCCTGGACGAACGCCTCAGAATTGCCGCTGGCAGCCGCTATGCGCAAATCCCGCGCGGCATTGCCTAACGCCATGCGGTGATTATCGTCGCGGAAGCCGATCGCTTTCTGCACCGTCTCCATCTGCTGCGGATATTTTGCGACGATGGCATCCAGCGCCGCAGGATCGCCGGACGAATACGCGGCCTGCCAGTCGCGCTGGAATTGTTGCTGGGCCTCCTGCTGTGCCTGGGCCTGCCGCATCTGCAATGTGCGTACTCCCAGCCCCTGAAGCATTGTTCCTGCCTGTAAACCGCCAAGCATACTGGCACGCAGCGGCGCGCCGTAATCGATAGGATCAACCATGATTCACCTCAATATGCGCCGTAAGATACGGGCAGCCCCATAGCGCCAACACCACCGAGCCCGCCGGAGGCCACTGTGCCGGCCGTGCCGGAAGTAAGCGCGCCGGTCGTTGCGCCGCCGAAAAGTCCCGAACCATACGCACCGAGCGCCAGGCCTCCTAATCCCATCAGCGAATTAAATCCGGCCGTCTCTTTGCCCGCCTGTGCCGCGCCAATCTGGCTCATGTTGTTGCCGTATGCGTTGGCATAATTGCTGCCGCTGGCATTCATTGTGTTTGCGGCATTCATCCCTACACCTGTCAGCCCCATGAGGTTGTTATACTGGCTGTTCAGATATTGTTGGCCGAGCTGCGGCGCAATCGTGGCCAGCGCGTTGCTGGTGGCCGTCGAGCCGAGGCCGCCCGTTGCCTCGGCGCCAGCCAGTTGCTGATAGCGGGCCTGATTCGCCAGGCCAGAGTATTCTGACGAGTTGTAATAATCCGCCAGCGTGCCGCTGCGGTTATTGACCAGATTTTGCAGCCCTTCCAGCGCCGTGCTGCCCGCGTCGTAATACGGCGTCATGCGCTGCACCTGGTCGTTATACATCTGCTGCTGCATCGCGTTTGCTTTATTCGCCGCGTTGACCTGTGCATCCGCCGCTGCGCTGGTACCCGTTATGCCGCCGATTACCCTGCCGATAGTTTTAGTTATTCCACTCATTCGGATACCTCTTCATTAAAATAAGAAAGCCTTTGCTTCCGTCGATATATTCAACCTCCCCGCGCCAAGTCTCCCGAAAGCCAAATTTTTTAGCCAAATTGCACACCTGCTTATGCTCTATTCGGATCGGTGCATGAATCTCCCGATTGCCAATCAGGGCCAGCACGTCGCGTACAGCATCGCGGCAGCGCCAGCGCTGGCCCGGCTGCATGGCCATGTGCAGATCAACATGATCACCGAGTTCTATCGTGGCGAAAATACCGCACCGCGCCCACAGCCAGTAACTGACGGGAATAGGTGGCCACGACGGCACCCCCCACAGGCGAAACAGCGCCTGCCCGGTGAGAGCATCTATTTTTTGAAGGTTCATGATTTAGTCTATTAAGCCGTGGGCGCGCAGCGCGTCTTCCAGTGCCTTGATGCGCTGACGGGCTTCTTTCAGTCCGTCCGGCGCGGTAGCAGCGTCATAAGACTGATCTGCACTAAAACCGCCCCTGTACGCGCTGCCGGTCGCCGCAGTGAAGCCGGTAACGCGGGCGCCGATAACCTGCACGCCGTTTATCGTGAATGATGCCGCGCCGAACGCGCCGGCGACGGCCTGCGCATCCGTGGCCGCTTTGGAAACGTAATCGCCGGAAATCTGCTCCAGCGTCGCGCCCTGGGCGGCGATCTGCTCGTCCTGCTCGTTGTTATGCTGCTGTGCCGCTTCCGCCGTACTGCTGGCGGTATTGGTCTGGCTCGCCAGTAGCTGCATATCGCTGCTTTGATTAAGAACGTAGAGCTGATAAGCGCGGGAAAAATTCGACGGCAGCATCATCGCATCGATGCGTGTCGCGGTTAACTGAACGTCAGCCATAGCCAATCCTTAGCTGGCAGTACGCCAGCGCCGCCGGGGTTTTCGTCACAAAGCGCAGCCGGAAACCAATATTTTTCCGGCACCGCCCAACCTGGCGCCAGATTATGCGCTGGTCATAGCGATAGCGATCGTCAGACGGAATCAGCTGTTCGTGCCCGAAGTTAATGCCATCCGTTGTGGCCGCGATAAAACATTTTTCCGCGTACAGCGCCAGCCCGGCAGCCGTCTCGATCTCAAAATCAAAAAGCAGCTGGTTATCCGCTTTCGCCAGCGGCGTATGCAGCAGCAGTTCTGCGGCCTCGCCGTATTGCGATGCGATCGCAAAATCCAGCGCGCCAGCAATACCTGTCGTTTTGTCGCCAACCGTCATCGCCGAGCCATCCCACACAAAATCCACGGCGCGGTAAACGTCGTCATACAGCCCGGATTTGAGAATGCACCATTGCGGCGAATCGCCGGATGCCGTGGAGTCAAAGCAGAGGGTATGGCGCTGCAGGTGTACCAGCAATAATTCGTGACCGTCGAACCGCACCGCCTCCAGTACAGCACCAGCCAGTTCGTCAGCGCTGTAGCCCGCCAGAATTTTATTCACCGTCGGCGTAGAAAGCTCTTTTTTGCTGCCGCTGTCGATTATGAAAATACCCGGCGCGCCGGTGGCAGGATGGCTGAGCACGGCGAATGATTCGCCGTAGTGGCATTTGCAATGCGTGCCGGCGATCCCGATATTGACCATCAACGACGGCTGGGCCATGTAGACCGACTCTGTGACGCTGGTGCTGCCGGTTAGCGAAAAATACTCAGTCGTTGACGAGCCAAAACAGACGACCATATCGCGCCAGTTCGCCACGCCTTGTATCCCGTCCGGCATGGATTCGGCCCGGTACAGCGGCCGGTATTGATCCGGATGCGTCTCGTCCTCTAAATCCGTGATGCCGAAATTATCGCTGCCGTCTTTAACCCAAATATACCGGCTGCGGTTATGGCAGATATCGCGCACCGCGCCGATTTCATATTGCGCATAATCTTGCGTGATTTCCTCAACAACCAGATCCACAGAAATAGCCGTCGCATCCTCGCCGCCGCCGTTAAATGTCCATGACAGACTTACCAGGCTGCCGCTGGTTTTCTTACCGTCCACCAGCACGCCGGACAGCCACGGCCCGCCGCCGTCTGGCTCTGTTTGCGTCTGCTCCTTACCCCACTGGTTTTCGCTGATTGTCAGCGCTTCGCCTGTCGTGCCGTCCGCCTTTGTCGGCGTCAGCGTGATCGTAATTTTTCCGTTCTGCGACTCATCAGGGACAAGAAAAGCATCGCCGCCGGCGCCGTGCGTCCATGCATTGAGCGTTTTTTCGTAGCCCTCCCTCGTTACAGCCGCTGATGGCCAGTTATCCAGCGGCGTTAGCGTTTTATCGCTGTAGCTATAAAAAAGCAGCTGGCCATTTGCCGCCACGCCCTGGCTGTTATAGCTGTGCGCCATACTCACGCGGCCGGTGCCGGGGATCGTTACGCCCAGCGCCGTGCCGGCAGCGTACATCCGCGAACCGGCAACGCGGAAAACCTGGTTCTGTTTCGTGTTGTACTCCGCCCCGCGCGACACGCCAGCCACGTCGCTCGTTTTTACGATCCCCGGAAATGAGCGCATATAGCCAGCGGCGTTTAAAACAGGCTGCGGCACAGCGAGCATGTTGACTGGCAGGAGATCGGCGTAATCAGCAATGTGAGATTTTTTCCCCTTGCCCTTAATTATCGGAAGCTGGATCACTGGCATGGCGTTTTACTCCGCGAAAATAGCGTGGGGCGTGGCGGTTGCCGCTGCCGGTCGGCATGCGGCTGGGATAATGCAGGTGCGGCGTTCGCCAGCGCGTCAGATACTTGATGATCCGCTCTTTGCCATACTGTGCTTTTGCAAGGAGCTGCGCGGGCGGCTCCTGCCCGTAATCGCCCAGCATTCGGATCGCCAGGTTAATGATGATGGCGTTTAGCGAAAATTTCGGCAGGTTGTGAACGTCTTCCGGCAGCGGCGCAACGCCGCTTTCAGAAAATGCATAGCCGATATCGATGCCGCGCCGTTCATCATCCATCAGCCACTCGGCCAGCATCAGCTCTAAATCCTCCAGCCCATCCTCGACGGATTGCGGATCGATATCTGTCAGCGTCGCACTGCTGGCCAGCCCTGCCTTTCGCAGTGCCGCGTTAACGATTTCGCCTTTAGTCGTCAGTTTCATAGCTACCGCCTTTCAATGCAGGCCTGTATGTAATCTGTTTTCAGAGACTCCAGCGCGCCAACCATCGCATAAGGTTTTCCGCCGTTGTGCCAGCAGTCCATAACGTCACCTTCAACACTGATAAGTACCGCTGCAAACGTCTGAAAATGCCCTTCCCGGACGTGCTTTAAGATTTCTTCCAGTCGCCTGACTATTTCCTTTTGATTGCGCTCGTTTTGTTCGTCTTTCTGAAAAGGCACGATTTTTAATTCACTCATCAGCTACCGCCTTTGGACGCCCGCGTTTTTTCGGTGCTGACGCCGCAACGGTTTCTGCTACCGGTTCAGTTTTTGTCCCTGTCCCTGGCTCTGGCTCTGGCTCTGGCTCTGGCTCTGGCTCTGGCTCTGGCTCTGGCAGGGTGAGCGTTAACAGCCGTTCCAGCACATCCTCTGGCGTATGTCCGTCCCACTCTTTGCCAAATTCCAGTTCTGTGCCGGCAGGTAAAAACGGAATTTCAGATTCCGGCAAGTGATAAGTCACAGCGCCCGCTGGGGTATCAATGCCCGCAAGTATCCACCCCTCCCAAACCTCGCCGTCGCTGTGCGAAAAACTCCACCACGAAAGCGCCGGACAGGCGCGCATCAGCGAGGAAAACAGGCGCACGCGGTGCGCGTACAGCTCGTTAAACGTGTGATAGCCGTCTGACACCTCACCCATATCAACCGGGGTTTCCGGCTCTGATACCGGTTCCGCTGCTGGTTTACGCAGTTCGGCCGGGTGATTAACCCAGCCAGCGGCGAGATATTTTCCCATCTCTGCGCGATCGATAATTTTCACATGCGCCGACATATTCCAGACGCGCTCAGGCCCACCAGCTTTATAAACTGTCGTTTTCATAAAATTTCCCATTAAAAAAGGGGCCGAGGCCCCGTTAACTGGTTTATTGCATCTGGCCTGCGAGGCCCACGCCGATCGCATCCGGGCGCGTCGCGTTGACCGAATACCACAGCGCGATGCGGCATTTACCTGAAAGCGTATAGATATCGCCCTGGGTTGCGAAAATACCGTTCAGGCCCACTTCCGGGATGCTGAATGATTTGCACTTCATACCGGAGAACAGCTCATGCGTTGCCGGGATCGGCTGAGACACGATGCGGATCGCGTCATCTGCCCACCAGATATTCGTCGGCGCATCAGCAACATTCAGAACATTGACGGCCATCGCGTCAACCAGACCGGTGTTAACGTTGGCATATGCGCGCTGTTCAGCAGTCAACGACTCATCATCCAGCGCGATCGGCTTCGGCGTAATTTCCACCGTTGTTTCATCAATCACGCGGGTAACAGCAAATGTCGCATCGCCAGTCAGCACATTTTTCGCCATCTGTGACAGGAATTTCACGCCAGCGAAACCAACCTTATCGCCGCGTTTGAGGCCTGTGGTTGACGACAGCCTTACCTGGGCAAAACGGTTATCGACGTTTTCTTTGTTGCCGTCTGAGTCCTCAATCCATGCCTGTGGCTTGAACGAATGAGCGCCAGAAACCGTTAATCCTGTAGCGGTGGATGCTTTCAAAACCGGCAGCTTTGGTGAGCGTAGTACGTCATCAAAACCGGCAACCTTTTTCTGGATAGTGCCTTTTTTGTAGGCATCTTCAGTCAGGCGTCCGTAGATATCACGTTTCACCAAATCATATCCGGCGCGTTTATAGTCCGTTGCGTTGAAAAAGTACGACAGGCCCGCATCACGATTCATCTCGCGAGCGAACATGACCGCCTCAGCGTCAGCCAGAAAATCCCAACCGCCACCATCTTTTTTACCGATATGTTCGACGCTGGTAACTACCAGAGAACCCATCTCAGCAGCTGTTTTTGCGATATTCACCTCGACGTTATTCGCCAGTTTCTTCGCCGCTGATTGAATACGGCGGCGATAGCTGGTTTCATCGCGTAGATCATCAGCACGTAGCGCGAAAAAATCGTTATCCGGCGCGCCCATGTTGACCTTAACCGACAATTCCAGCAGATCAGTTTCTTTGCCTGTCAAATCCCAGCCTTCTTGCGTCGGGCTTTCCATCTCCAAAGGCATCCAGTGCGTGTTGCTTGCGCGCTGCATCGCCCCGGCATCAGGCGGCGAATATTTTGACGCTTTTTGCGCCATTGGGGTTAAATTAGTGACCGTCTCGATCACCTCGTCAATGCCGTATGTAACGACCTGACCTTCGTTTAGAGACATTATTTTTTACCTTCCAGCATGCGTTTAATTTTGCGGTATGTATCCAGATCGCCCTTGTCTGCCGCTGCATCCATCTGTTTTTCGAGCGACGCGCGATTAGAGGCGGTGACATCGCCTGTTATTGGCTGGTCAGCCGCCGGGGCTTTGGATACGGCTTTACCGCGCGGTTTGATAGTGAGGCGTTCTGATAAGCGGGTTAGCTCAATCAACGCTTGTTGTGGGTTTAGCGTCAGCAGTCCGCGAAGTTTTTCTGGATTTGCGCCCAGGTGATAAAACATCGCTGCGGATTTTTCGGGAAACAGGGACATGATTTCGGCATCCAGGCCCTGCGGCAGAATGCTGCGCACCACTTCCTCTTTTTCCTCAAAATCCGGCAGGTTTAATTTTTCAGCGGCGTCGTAATGTGCGCGTGCCGCTGCTGCGAACTGCGTATGCTGGCGCGTAAATTCCTGGGTTTTCCGGCTCTGCTCAGTCACTGCGCTTGCGCGCGCGTCCTGGGCTTTCAGCAGCCACTCGTTCTGTGCCGCCTGGAAAGCGGCCATAGCCGTGTTGGTATCGAAGCCGTATTTTTCCAGCGCCTTATCTGACAGAAAATCGGTGTACTGCGGCTGCGCCGGTAACTCAGGTTTTACGCGTAAATCCTCCGGTAGCTCACCACGCTGTACAGCCTCGGCCGCTTGCTCCAGCTCGCGCTGACGTTTACGCGCGATGCGGCGGGCAGCGAATTTGGCGTTCTGCGTGGTTTTTTCCGGGCTGGTGGTTGTCTCATCGTCGCTCAGAACAATGTCGAAGCCCTGCTCCTGCTCCTGTTGTTGCTGTTCCTCCTGTTGCGTCTGGCCGTTTTCCTCCGCAGTGGTAACGGTTGTCTGTTCTGCGGGCAGGGTTGATTCTTCAGTTGCCTGAATTTCGGTGGTGTCTGTCATGATTTTTCTCTCTACTGAGGTAAGGTCTCGCCCAAAGGCGGAAGGGTCTCACCGTTTCCGGCGGGGATTTTTTGTTGTTGCTGATTAGCAACGTCATGCATCAGCTTCAGCGCCTCAATCACGGCTTTGCTGTCTATGTTACGAGCCTGAGCCAGCTTGTAGATAGTTTCAGCCTGAGATTTCTGTGCGTCCTGCTGTGCAGTAAATGCCTTGATTTCTGTCTGGGCGGTCTGGCTCTGCGCTTTCGCCATTTCCGCTTGAGCGGCGATAACCTGGGCCTGCGCCAGCACCATGTTTGGATCCTGCTGGTTCTGCTGCGCCGCCTGGGCTTCCTGTACCCATGCCTCTTCTTCCGGCGTCTCCGGTTTTTTCAGGCCCTGGACAACAAGCTGTTTCGTTGCGAAATTGCGCGTAATTTCGATGCCCTTGCCGTCCAGCAGCGCCAGATATTGCAGTAGAAGCACATTCCAGACTTGGTGCTCTGGCGGCACGGTTTTCAGTAGTTCCTGAATTTCCGCGCGGTTCTGGTCTTTCATGCTCTGGAACGATGGCCCGGCGTCGGTATAGCACTCATAGCGCCCGCGTATATCATTCAGCACAACGACGCGGCCGGACTGATAGTCGACAGTTTGCGAGAGGGTTTCGACTTCCTTCTCGCTGCCGTCCTCCAGCGTCATTAAAATTTTGCGCGGGACGTCGTACAGGTCATTAACCATGCCCTGGTAAATTTGCCCGTCGCGGCGCATAGCGGTAGCCAGGTTATCAAGGAAAACGAACGTTTCCATGTCCGCGCGCTGGTTCAGCTGATTCACTGTGTCGAATGCAACTTGGTTGCCGTCTACTGCGCCAGCGTCAACACCAGACGTCGCCACTTCTTTTACAGCTGCCGTGGCGGCTTCCAGCAAGTATTGATTCGCTTGCGGAATTGTTGGGCTTTCCATGTATGTCAGGGGATTTGGCGGTAAATCTCGCTCATCCTCATCTTTTCGGTTCAACAAGTAATACGGAAAACTTGTTCCGGCGACAAACATATGTTCATAGCCGTCAACTTGCTCGGGCCAGAAAAATGGTTTTTTATCGGGACTCTTACCAACAATGTCCGCGTTAAACGACATAATCATGTTGCGCAGGCGCTGGCCGTCCTTCGTCAGCCGGACGACACCCTCGTATACTTCTTTATCGTCAACGAATCCCCACTCGCCATAAACAGGGACGATCGGTAGATGCTCACCGGCTATCAGCTCGCGATTTTTCAGCACGGCGGTGTTTGAGAGGATGCTCTTATAAACGCGCCGGCGCGTAACCTGACGCTCAGCGACTTTCTGCATACCAGATTCCGCCAGCTCGTCGATCACGTCTTTAATGTCGCGTTTGTAATAACTGACAGGTTCGCCGCCCTGTGGATCCTGATAGATAAAAACCGTTTCTTTCTTTTCTTCGACTTCGTAATACTCAGCGACAAACAGCGAGTCGTTTGTCTGCCAGTTAAACAGCGTGTCGTTCGGCGACGTGAATGACGGCAGCTCGTCGGCGTCCAGCCCGTATTTTTTTGCAAACGACTTCCAGCCCGATTTGCTCAGCGCGCTGATAACGAAAACGTGCTGCGCGTCACTTTTATCGATCTCTTTCGCGTTCGCATCCCAGACGACGTGAGAGCACGCGCCATGGATCGCCTGCCTGCGAATTATCTGGTTGTTGCTCGTCGGGTCGTTATCCTCATGCTCTGTGACCAGTCGCCAGGCACCTACGCCGCCCTCAATTTGTTCTTTAACCGCCACGTTAACCGCGTTGCGCGCAGAGTTATGCCGCATATCGGTACGATAGAGCCCCATCAGCACATCTGCAGAATCGGGATCAGCGCCATCTTTGGGCCGGTAGCGGACGTCGATCGGGTTTTTGCGCATCTCAGCCACCAGCTTACGTACGACTGGCCGCACAACGTCGAACTGCCCGCGATACCGCAGTGTAGTGAACTGCTCTAACCAGTCGTCCCAATGACTGACACGCGAGAAAAACAGGTCGTTGCGGGCCTCTTTGCGCGCGTCTTCGCCCGCGCTCCAGTCCTGATCGAACTGCTGGAGAATGTCGTCTAATCGGGTGTTTTTTTCGTCGGCCATCATCTGCCTCGCTGTATTGGCCGGATCGGGGCCGGGATTTTTTTCTGTTTGGGTTTGCGGATATTGCGGAGCTGGCGCGCGCTGCGGCGCATCATGTACGCGTAGCGGAGAGCGGAAATTATGTCATCGTTGAGTTTTACGATTTTCCCGTTTTCGTCCCGATGATAGAGGCGGAACTCGTCGAAAAACGGTTCGCAGGTATTGAAAACTTTGAGCCGCCCCTCAGTCATCAGATCGCGCAGCTCAGTAATGCCGGGCTCAACCGCATTACCGCCATCGGGCCAGGTCGCGTGCTCCGGCAGCATCAGGAATCCGGCATCAACATACGTTGCGCGGAGCTCCTCGCCCCCTCCTTTTTCGTGCTGATAGCCATCGTGCGGCCACGCCGTCGGAATGCCTTTACTCCAGCCTTTAACCGCCGCCCAGGCCTCAGAAACTTTCGTCTGCCGGGCTTTCCAGGCGCGGGCAAGATAGAAAATATCAGCATCCTTGTCCCACCAAATTTGCACGTGCGCCTGTGGATGATCCCAGCCAAAATCCTGGCCGTTAATAACGTAAAAATGCTCCGGGCATTCGAACGGCTGGCATTTAATCGTCTCTTCAGTGATCTGGAAAATTCTACCGCTGCCCATTGTCGGGATGCCCTGGGCGCGGGCTTCGCGCTCGTGCTCAGGATATGACGCAATGATTTGCTCGCGCTGCTCGGGAGTGTAATGCTCGGCTTCGTGGATCGTCATCGAGACGACTTTTTGCGCCTTGCTGGGGTTTTTGAGGAATTTTGTCACGACGTCCGACATACCCATCAACGGCGTGAACGTCAGTATTGAGTACTGGCCATATTTGTTTGTGCGCGTCAGCCCCTCTGAATAAATCGCATATGGCGGCTCTTCGTCGAACCAGACGCCGTGAACCGTGTCGGCCTGCCAGCGCGCGCGGCCCTGCGAATACGGTTTGAAATAGACCAGGCTCGCGCCATCTTCTACGCCGTCAGCGTTGTGGTGCTTAACAAGAATGCGATCGATAAGGCCCGGAAAAAAAGGTGATTTCACGTAGCTGATAATGTCGTCTTTCGGGATAGAGCCGTAGCCGGGTTCCTGATTTTCGTCTTCGTCGATACGCCCACACAGAACGCGCTGAGTCGATTTAGTTACTGTCTCGTTTGTCTCACCACCGACCCAGAAAACGACCGGCTCGTTAAAGCGCCGCCCGCGCCACTCACCTTCATACGCGCCGTCGGCAGGATAGCCGGCGGTGCCGGGATAGCTGCCAGTCAAATGGAAAGCCACCTCTGCGCCGCCAGTCCACGTTTTGCCAAGCTGATTACCGGCCATGAAACAGCGTTCAGTGAACTCGGCGCCAGCGTCCAGAAATTCACGCTGTTTTTTGTAAGGGGAGTATTCGAAAAGCCGGTGAGTTTTGCTGTACTCGTCCTCGGCTTCCAGCAACTCCAATAATTCGAGCTGCTCCTCGTCAGACAGATTATCCAGATTTTTAATCAGTGCGTTTTCCACGGCTCAGTAGCTCCGCAATTCGCGATTTACGTTTTTCGCGATCTGCTTTTTCCGGCGTCACGTCCTCCACCTGTCGTTTATCTGCCAGGCCCAGGTCGCGAGCAATAATATTAGCGTTCAGCAGATCAGCAGCGGCCCCGGAGAATTTCTGGTTGTAAATAATTTTCTCTGCTCGCGTAGTGACCAACGAAAAATCTTCCTTCGCTCTGTACTGTTGCCAGGTGTTTTCAGCGATATCAAGAAAAAGACACAGGCCGGTAATCGTCATTGCGCGCATTTTTTTAACTGACGTGCGTGTAATCTGCCCTTGAAAACAGAAAACTTTTTCTTCTTTAAGTGGATTTTTTTCCACCCAATCAAAATATTCAAGACAAGCAACCCAGAGTTCATCGGGCGATCCAAATTTAGGATTTCGCCCGTGACTACTGCGCGCCAGCCAGAATTTGTTGCCTTTAGGCGCGGCCATATTATTTATCCTGTGTTTATACGTAATAATCGATAGTTAATTGTATCTTTGTAACCGCAGACGACGACCAGACGTCGACTTCTTCAAGAGAGCCAGCGTTATTTGTTATGTGCGTGGGTAGTGTTGAAAAATAAATGGTGTACGTTACGGTACTTACACCGTTCACTGTTAAATAGCTGTCAATCGTAGATACGTGCGTTATTAATGTTGCAACGCCGTTTACTACATTAACTAGCGGCTGACTTAAATTTATTGTCAAATCATTCCATGATCGCGGCGTGTTCGACAGCGTCGTACTAAATCTGACTACATATCCCGCAATCGACTTCATAGCACTCGGCACCTGCCCCGGCATGCCGCCGGCAGCCATCGCTATCTTGACTCGATCTTTAATGGGAGTTAACGAGAAACTTTCGCCCGAGTCGCTTTCCTCAGTGTCACCCAGCACAATCACTGATGTTTCGCGATTATTAGCTGCAGTTTTCACGAAAATATCGGTTACGCCGCGTATGGGAAAGTTTTTTGTGACGGTGTATGCGTTGCGATCAAATTCGGGCTGCTCGTTATAAGCGAGAAGCACCTTGCCCTGGCGCACTTGTAGCACAGCAGGCCCGCTGAGCGTAAATTTTTGCCAGCCGTCATTGATAGTAAATTCTGTTGGATTCATGATTTTTCCCCATAAAAAAAACCGCCCGGAGGCGGTGATAGTGGTGTGTTGGTCGTTAACGTCAGTGAGAATAGCGCGACGGCCAGATCTGTTCGGGCGGTGTATCCAGCGCCTCAGCAATCAGCCTCTCCCCTTTTGGCCAATGGCGGTTCAGCGCATTCGCCAGCGTAGACGAGGCGAGTCCGGCCCCGCGGGATACAGCGGAAAGCGAAGTTCCTCTCTTCTTCAGCCCGGCAATGATATCTGCCGGGTGCCAGTCTTTTGCATTGTCCATAGTAGTGTCCTTACTAAGCTAATGTCGTAACTCGACAATAGAACGTTTTGTTCTATTTTCAAAGCTCCGTGATAGTCGTTTTTGTTCTAATTGAGAGATCGAGCACATGCCGTCATTTTTCACTAACGACTATCAAACGCTGATCGGGCATCTCGTCGAAGCGAGAAAGAAAAGTGGGATCACGCAAATGCAGCTAGCACAAGCGATGCGCATCGAGCAAACGCTGGTTTCGCGGATCGAACGCTGCGAGCGTAGGATTGATGCCGTCGAATTTCTTCACATTTGCGCATTATTGGGCGTCAGTACAGACGAGATTTACGGACATCTGAAGCCACGCTTCGCAGTATTACAGCCCGCAACGAAATAGCATTATCGTAGGCACTCAGTGAATACCTGCTGGAATGCCAACAAAAAACCGCCCGGAGGCGGTTGCTGACTTAATTAGTGTAGCGCGATGGCCAGATCTTTTCCGGCGGCACGTCAAGCGCTTCGGCAATCAGCCGCGAACAATGCCAAAATAAAATCACATTTTAATTGTCGTTTTTCTCTTTGATTTTTTTCTCATGAGGAGTAAGGCCAAAAGATATAACTTTATTATAATCAAGAGCATCGCCACTTAACTGCTCCTCTAATAAATGCTCTCTTACCATCCCTATCACTTTCCTAAAGTTTGGCTGGCTATGGCTCAAAACTCCTGAGACTTCCTCCGCAATATTTTTAGGAAGCCAAATAAAAGATTTCAACGTAAGCTCTCTAAGTCTTTTCCTGTCTTCTGTTGGTGTAGTCCATTCGGCAATGAGATCAGCAACCAATTCAGCCTTGAGTTTTCTTGTATGTTCTTGTTCTCTTTTTTCTGAATTAATTTTAAAAGTTTCTTCTACTGAGCTTTTCACCCATGACGAAACGAAGGCTTTAGCAAATAAGACAATTAAAATTAGCACTACATTTAATGAAATAGAAATAATTTCCAAATTAGACATTACATTCACTCCTAAATAGTATGATTATAATTATCGGCATTAAGAGGATTATCTTTAGTTTTCTCCTATTTAAAACACTGCTCTCTGATATACGCCTGCAACCCCTCAATCATTTTCCCGTTAAGCTCGATTCGCTGCCTGAGAATCCAATAATCCCGTTCAGCGGCGTCAGTAAGTCTGGCGCGGGTTGCATCAACCACGCCGGCGGTGCTGGCGGTTTGCCGCGTGCAGGTGGCTGCGAGCTGCAACCGGCGGCGGCCAGCAGCAACATCACGCTGCAGCTGATCAATAGTTGCCTGCGCATCTGCTAATTCTCCCATAAGTTTTTCGTCAAGCGCAGCTACAGCCTGCTGGCGCTTCTGCATATCGTCTATCGTTGTCTGCTGTTCTGCCGCCTGCGCTGCTGCCTCTGCATAATGTGCGCGGTAATACAGCGCCGCTTTACCCATCGCCAGCGCGGCCACCAGCAATACGCCAACTGCTGCAATTTTCGCGTTCATGACAGAAACAGCTCGCGTTCTGCATCGCGCCGCCTGCGCAATCCTGCCAGCGGTTTGCCGTCAGCATTAATCCAGCGCCCGAATTGCTCCGCTGCCCCGGCATAATCCCCTGCATTCATTTTTTTCAGCAGTGTTGAGCGGACAAAATTCCCGGCGCCAACGTTGAACACGAACGACACCAGTGCATCAAACTGACCCTGAGTCATTTTTACTCTGACGTTCGTGTTTACTACCAACTCTGCAACCTGCAAATCCTCACGCAGATACGCATCTGCCTGGCGGCCTGTAATCGTGTCACCGGGCTTGACGCCACGAGTATGCCCATAACCGATCGTTAGCACACCAGCGCTGCATCGGTACGCTGTAAGCTGTAGCCCTTCAAATCTTTTAATCAGCTCAATGCCACGGTTACTGATTTTCATTTTTTATCCCTGTCAGCCGTTCCCAAAAATAATTCAGCGCGGCGGATCCCATCGTTCCTGACATACCGGCAGCAACAAGCGTGTAATAGATGCTAAGGCCTGACTCAATCGCGAGCAGTCCACCCATTAATCCAGCAAACCCTGAAACAACAACCTGTGCCAGGGCAGCAACCCAGCTCCACGCCTGGTTATTCCGACGTACCTCAACAATGTATTTAACCAGCCCGCCCCATATCGACATGGCAGTAATGAGCATCCAAGCCAACAGGCCATAGGAGTCAGGATCACGACTTGGCATTTTCATTACTCCACCTCCCGGTTAGCGGGTGGTTAACAGATACAAAAACGCCCCAGCGAATGCCGAGGCGTCATCAGAGGAAGACTTGCGGTTAATAATTGGACTGGGGTGATGTGAAGCAAAGGCCACCACTAACACAGTACGAACTTTTTTGCGGACCGCGTTAGTGCTTTTTTCATAATTTTCATTTATGTTTGGCATATGAAAGCTATGAAATGTAAAAATTTAAAGCAACACTGTTTTTCTCATGAATGTCACTTTCATTAACGCCTTGAAAAGGAGAGCATTTTGGCAGAAAACGATACGCTCATTAATACTGAGGCTCAGGCATTTGAGTTTATTAAGAATTACCTTTCTGGATCTTCTTTGCCAGAAAACATATCCTTTGGCGACTGGCCTAGCTTAACCTTTCGATTGACTGGCAAAAAATTTAACAAAAGCCTGACACCATCAGTTATGAAAGGCTTTGTAGAAATGCAGGCTCAAATTAACAAGTCCTATGCGCTTGCTAAATACGGCCTTCCGGACTCACGAAAGTTGACAAAGGAAGAATCAGAAGCCCTTGAAATTGAAGTAACGATTGAAGAAGGATCATCACTCGTTGAAGTCAATATTGATGGCTTTCTAACAAAACTTACACAGGAACTATCAGGAAAAATGACGTCTCAGGAAATTGTCTTGACAGTGCTGGGCGCGGCAGTTATCTGGGGAGGGGTTACAGCGTTTAAATACTTCCTCAACCACCGTAAGGAGATACGGTTAGCCGAGATAGCTAAAGAAGGCGCTCAAGCACACCTTCTAACTATGCAAACTATGAACGAACAGGAAACTGAACGCCTGAAAATCATTGCTGGTATGGTTAAAGAAAAATCGTTACTTGATAACATGGATCGTATGTCATATGACGCTAAAACCGAAATGGTAAAATCATTCGCGCGTGCAGATACTGCACAGATTGATGGTATCACCCTCGATTCAGAAATGGCCAGGGAACTGACAAAGAATGCCCGCCGCCGCTCAGAAGAAATTCGTATTGAAGGTATTTATCGTATTGAGGAAGTTAACAATACTGATCCAGAATGCTTTAAAGTTAGAATCCGCAAGGATCGAACTGATGAAAGAATGACTTGCGTGGTGCAGGATATATTTTTGGATGAGTCAGGCAATAAAGATGCCTTACAGAAAGCAGAATGGGAAAGAAAACCAGTTCATTTAAGCATTAATGCCAAACATGTTGATGGAATAATCAAATCAGCCGTCATACTATATGTTAAAGATATATAGTGAAAGCTCGATTAACAACTCTTTAATTCTAATCTTTAAGTCTTAATAAGTAATATTACGTTGTTTCGTCCATCATTATCAACTTTTGCTTAGGTTTAAATGAATGTAAAGATCCGATTAATTAATGCACAGCCTTCATTTTTTTGAATCTAAACCACTTAGAATATTATTTTAAATTAATATGGATAAAAGATGACAATAACCCTGCACTCTAATAGAGAACACAAAGGTTTTAGCCTTAAAAGTCCAATTAACTTTGATGGGTATCTTTGTATTATTACCGGGAAAAACGGTTCAGGAAAGACCCGTTTGCTTGAAAGCATGAGAGTAGCTACCATTACAACACAAGATGGTATAGAAAGCATTCAAACAAACAATACTGCCTTAATTAATACAGAAATACCTAGTAGGAATAACTTTGTTAATGAAGGGAACTACCTAATTAATGATCATATATCAACTAGATTGATGCTTGCTCTAATGGGCAAAGATGATTTAGATGAAATCCACACATCATGGACAATAGAAATATTTGAGCCTAACGGAACGGTTATGGGCCAGTCCTCATTTAATCCCAGGGAAATATTCAAAAGAGCCACGAAAACATTTAAAAAATCGCTCTCTGAATTAACACGAGATGAACTTAAGCTTTCAATCATTATAAACAATGAATACGGCAGAGCTGAGCTTGACGGTTATAGCTCTTTATTAAATAACTGTTTAAGTCAGCTTTCAATTAACTATTATCAAGCTAAAGATCTTGATGCTACACTTCGAGCCAAAGGTGTTTATAAACTAGAAGAAAATGAAAAGTTAGCAACCTTATTGCGCGATTATTTTGGAAATTGCGCACCTGAAATTAACTTTTCCAGCATCGTTGAAAAATTATTTAGGAATAAATTTAAAGTAAGCTCGCCTCCAGTGAGAGAATCGACATTCAACTACACCCCAGCATTAATATCAACTGAAAGTGAAACCAAAATATCTATATCAGAGTTATCATCTGGTGAAAAGGTTATTTTTTGGCTAGCTCTTAGCACTTTTGAGGCTATATACACTAAATACCATCCTTCTTTTAAAGGTAGTAAGATAATAATGTTAGATGAGCCTGATGCTCACCTTCATCCTCAGATGATATTAGACTTTTATGAGTGCCTTAAAAGTTTCCATGACCAAATGGATATTAATTTTATATTCACCACACACTCACCCACCACTGTAGCCTTATCTCCGTCAGATAACATCTTCAACCTAGAATATGATAGCGAAGGAAAATTCACAGCTCAAAAAGTCAGTAAAGACAGAGCGATATCTGAATTATTAGATGGTGTCTCGCAAATAGCCATAGATCCTGAAAACAGCAGGCAAGTGTATGTGGAAAATGAAAATGATGGTGCCACCTACGAGCTAATATATAGCAATATAAAAAACCGTTCTTCTTTAATAGATAAGGGTATTACATTATCTTTCATCAGTGCAGGTCAGAAAATAGCAAAAACTGAACTAGAAAAACATATTAAAGCGGTCTATGGTGAAAACCACGAAAAAATGGAAAATTTAATAAATAGAATAAATGGTTCAGGAAGCTGCGGTCAAGTTATTGGTGTTGTAGAGTATTTGAAAGAGGGAGGAAGCCGTACCGTTAGGGGATTGATTGATTGGGATAACACACAAAGAAATCATGATGAATCAGTTAAGGTTAGTGCCAAAGACTATGCTTATTCTATTGAGAATTTAGTATATGACCCTCTGAGCCTTTATGCGTTCCTTACATCTAACAGGTATTATAGTTGCAACTATTTCTTTAGTTGCGAAGATGATTTTGCTTGGCGAAAGGCCATCGACGATCAAGCTCTTATGCAAAAAATAATAGATGTAATCACTTATGACTTATTTGGCAGAGAAAACTTAAGAAACCACACCATTAAATATATGAATGGGATGATTTTGCTAGGTGATAAAGAATACTTCATCCCTAGCGAGGGAAGTAATGGCCATGACTTTGAAAGAGTAATTTTAAATAAATACCCCAAACTAAATGAGATTTTCAAACGGACAAGCGGCCTTCCATTTGTTTATTATTTTACAAGTAAAGTCACATTAGGTCTATTAAGTTGGGAGTATCTCAACCAGCAATTTGAGCTTACCTTTTCTGAACTTCAAAAGTAGTTTTTGCCGCCCATCTCGGGCGGCTTAACCAACCCTTCATTTATAACTCAACGGCCATTATTGCTAGACAACCTTCAACGAAGCCTTCAGCCATCTGAATTTTAATGCGAATTATTTTTTCATCGCACCTAAGTCGCTTGGCTAGCTGTCGTTTTGGCACTCCCTTTACATAATAGGCTATCAGTAATTCATATTCATCCGGCCGTTTCTGCTTGAGCCTTCCCACACATGAATCGACTGTGAGTGCGTCTGAATCCGTGCATGATGCATCCACACGCGTATCAGGCAGTAGCCCCTTAAAACCAGCAGCAATTGGAGAGTAATCCATTTCTAAGCGCTGACGTGACCAGGCGCCCCACTGTTCTAAAACCTGTTGAATATCACGCATTGCTCCAACCTCTTATACCACCATTTTCTGGTAAAATCGGGGACTTCATAAAACACCCTCGTCTCTCAAAATTTTCTGTGTGCGCAGCACGCCCTCTGCGTGAAATAGCCGCAGCTCGTCGCGTGTAAATTGGGCTTTGGTTCTGCCGTCGATCGCGTCATGGCATGCGCTGCAACTGTGCGCGCCCTGCTCGTCGTCGGGTTTGCAGCCCGCGCCGCAGGTTCCCGCCAGGCGGTAATGCGCCAGCACGGTAGTTTCCGGATTGAAATTGCAAACGCCGGGAATACGGATCTGACATTCGCGGCCGCGCGCGGCTTTTCGCAAATCGCGTTTACGCATCGGCCAGGCTCCTTGCTATCCTCTCGCCCAGCCAGCGCATTACCGGCACGGCCATAGAATTTCCGATCGCGCGATATCGCGGCCCGTCAGGACAATGCTCAGCCGTTTTTTTCCGCCAGGGGATTTTTGTATGATCGTCAGGAAATCCTTGGAGGCGTTCACATTCACGCGGCGTTAAGCGACGAACGGCAAATCTGTTGGCGAGCATAGTTACCGTGCTATTTTCGAATTGCCCTGGCTTTCTGGCTCTTAGAGGCGTGTGAGCTGGCGTTTCTTTAGCAACTTCTGACGCAAGCGTTCCGTGAATATCAAAGGCGCGAAAATCGCTGACTAAAACATGCGCTTTATCTTTGCCGCCGCCAGCCGCGCGCAAACTATTGGCCACCTCGCCGCCAAGCTCTGCTGTCGTCCCGCCATCGCGGCCGGGCAGAGAAACGCAGATTGCCGGATAACCCTGCCCTGGTTTGCCGCCGCCCGTCGATAGTGGGCCGGTTATCTGGCCATCGTTATTCTGAAACCGGACTTCTCCGCGCCCATTCTCGCCAAATGCCACAATGCCGTGTTGCGCCCCTGCCTGTAAGGTGAACATCGGATCGCCATTTAGACCAATTCCTGTGCCGGCACGCTTATCAGTGGTACTGAGCCCTGTTCGCTTACCCACTTCCAGCAACGGGCATACATGCTGTACAGCGAAAGTTTCAACGTCAAAATCCTGGCGCTGCCCGCGCGTATTCAGGCATGCGGCAACGTCCAGCGGGCCGGAGCAATTTCCGCCGCCGTAGGCTGAAATCAGGTGCCCGGCTGCTGCGTGGGCGAAATCCGGGCCGCCGACTCCAGCGCCTGCTGCAGTAAGGGGGGCAACTGGCGTCCCCGTTTTTCTGCGCGGCGGAGTATTCCGGCGCAGGCTTTCGGGCTCAAAAAATATTTTTGCGGGATCAAGGTCGTCTCGAGCACTTGCGATAACGAACACACGGCGGCGTCGTTGTGCCACTCTGAAAAATTGAGCATCGAGGGTTCGCCAGGCGACAGCTCTTTCGGGGCCAGTAACATAACCAGCGTGCGTCCATTTTCCCCCTGCCACGTCCAACGGGCTGCTTTCTCCGGCAAGGCCCGCAATAAAGCAGCCGAAGGCATTATCTTTGCTGGTGAGCACGCCGGGGACATTTTCCCAGACGATAATTGCTGGTGGTTTTCCGCATTCGCGGCGTTTTTCGTCGATTGCATTTACCAGTTCCACAAAAGCTAAAGTCAGCTGACCGCGCGCGTCAGCCAGGCCGTTACGCAGGCCCGCGACAGAAAATGCCTGGCAGGGCGTACCGCCCACCAGCAGATCCGGCGCTTCAATTTCGCCCGCTAAAATTCTGGCAGCGAGCCGGGTCATATCGCCCAGGTTCTGGACGTGCGGCCAGTGGTGCGCCAGCACTGCAGATGGGAATTTCTCGATTTCTGAAAACCATGCGGGCTGCCAGCCCAGGCTATGCCATGCCGCTGTAGCGGCTTCGATGCCGCTGCAAACTGAGCCGTAACGCATCATGCGAACTCCAGCAGCTGCGCGGCCACGTTTTCGGCTTCTTCAGGCATGCGAAAGCAGCGGAATAAGATAAAATTCCACAGGACGTTAAAAACGGATTTATAGAGAGCCTGAAATGTGTCCTCGTCCATCTTCGCAAAGCTGATGGATTTCGGCACGCGGCGCCGCAGGCCATCGGGCAGGATGACCGTATCGTAGTAACCGGCCTCGACGATCGCCCATGCGCGGTATGGCTCGAACGATTTCAGCAGGACAACGTTAGCAGCCCGGCGCTGGCCGATCGCGTGCAGGTAATCATCGGCTGCCGCGCTGAGCGTGTCGCCGTGCTGGCCCGCCATACTGACCAGGTATTTTACGAACCCCTCCACCAGCTGGCGTTCGCCTGGCGTCAACGTGCCGCCGGCGGGCGTCCAGTATTCGAATCCCAGCTGCAGCAGTTTGAAAAAGCGTTTATGAAACTGGTAATTTCTGGTGCGCCGGAATTCAGCGCCTACCCACTCGCCCAGCTTGATACGCTGTAGAAATTCGCTGGCTTCTGGCGTTGCTGGTGTCAGCAACGCCGGGCCAGATTTTAAAAACTGTATTAATTGCGCCATTTGGTTTCCCCTGAAATGGCGCGGCAGGTTACAGGCTGTTCAGACCTATGACGCTATATTATCAAATCCACTGGGCGAATTGGAGGCCCGTTTTCTGACTATTTCGGCTAATGTGTCAATTGGCGCAATAATTTCATTATCCATGATTGGCCGCACTATTTTTGCGTCTGCTGTTTGATAAATCTGATAACGTCGACAGCCTGGATAGATCACATCACATTCGACGCCACGCATCCGCATGTTTTTTTCATGACAGTCACGCAATATTTTTTTGAAATTGTTTTGATTACGCTCAATTGTCTGGCGGAATTCGTATATTTCGCCTGTTTTTCTAATCAGGGTCAACATCGCCACGTTATTCAGTTCATCATGCAGCGTAAACGTGTGTCCTTGCATAACGCCGTAATCGCGCGCACTTTTGAAAATATTCACGTCGCCCAGGCTCAGCGACATAGCCGTCTGATCCCAATAAAAATCACTTTTGCCACTGGTTCCTGTAATTATTACCGGATCTGTGCGATGGCGATTATTTATCTGATAGTCAGATTCAAACCAGTCAATCCTGTTACTCAGAATATAAAAAAGATTCGGATTGTTTTTATTTATCAGTGCATATGTAAAAATTACGTCATCAAACATCGTCAGCTGTTGCTGGATGCAATTGCGCATCTCGATATCAAAATCATTCTGATGCTTAAATAAATTTAGCATATTAGACTCTCACGGAATTAAATTGATTTATAACAAGATATTATTTAAATATCATCGTCCGTGAACGCCGCTCTTTTTTGTTAAATAATAATAACATCCATTAAATTAGATGACCGTATCATATCATTTTCTGGAAATTACTGAACATTTGTTTATCGAGTCATGAACACCTGTTTAATGTTTATTTATGCTCGTATCATTTAATTAATATTCACTCTATTTTTTAAACCAACCGGCAGCCTGTCGCCGTAAATATTCGGCGTGCAATGCCTGTGCGGGGGTTGGGCCGGATGGGCTGACAGGAGCTGCCAGCTGGGCGCGTACAGGGGGTACAGAATATCCAGCGTCCGTTTTTTTCTCCCAGCGTTGCAACAGCGCAGCAGCACGTTTTTCGTGTTCTGCGTGAGTCAGATTACGCTCGACACCCTCACGCCGTAGCTCGATGCAGATGTGATATAAAACCGGCTGGCGCCACGGAAACCTATCCGCAGAGCCGTAACGCCACTCGTTTTCTCGCCAGCGTTTGAACTCGCTCAGGACGTCTGCCGTGGTGATGCCCAAGCCACCGCCGCCGCAGTCTGCCACCAGCTGCATGAATTCAGCAAAATCCGGCGGCCAGCTGTTCCCGGCCCGGCAACGGTCAACGCACGCCGTAGCCACCCGCCTGAGCTGGTCAGATGTCATCGCCGCCGTCTGGGTTTCCCATAGCTGGTTCGGCCGGTTGCCGTTTTTCGTAATCCAGCGGTTCGAGTAGATTTTGATCATCAAATCCCACAGCCGCCACGCTGGCGTATCCGCCGCGTTCGTACTGTTCCTGCTGCTCTCGTAGCCACTGCTCGCGGCCTGCCCTGAGCTGCCGTTCTGCCAGTGATTCCCCGTTTGCTGGTACATGGATTACCTCTCGATGAATGCGATGCGGTGAGTCCTGCTCACGCTGCAGCCAGTTCGTGATGAATTTACGGATCCCGCGGCTGGTTTTGGTTTTTTTGGGGTTGCTGTCCAGCCAGCCGCGCATGTTTCGCAGCTGCTGACGAATATCCACGGCTGGATATAACCCGGCCATTTCAGCGATGAAATCCGTGCTGACCGGATATTCCCCGCCACCTCCTGAGAGCGGGAGGGTTATAAAAATTTCTGCTGGTGGTTTGGCGTCGGCCTGGAGCTGTTTTTTTGCTCCGGGCAAGAGATCTTTAGGTTTTAGATCTTTATCTTTTATTATCTCTTCTTCTCTTATCTGTGGTGTGACGCGCGTGACGTCACGTGATGCTTCGTGACGTGACGTGATGGAGGCTTCTTTCTCGCCCTCCGCTTTTTTACGCTCGCGATATTTCCTGGCCCGCTCCGCAGCAGTCATGACGGGCCTTCCACTACTTCTCTGCCCTGTTGCAGGTGCCTGTCTTTTGTCCCAGCCGGTAATAATAGTTCCGTCCAAAACCCGCCCTTGCATAGCAGAAATCACGTCGACAACGTGACGCTCCGTCACGTCGAGTGCGCTCGCAATATCTTCATTCGTGACGGTCACGTGACGTGACGTGACGCCGTTACTGTCCGTGACAGGATTCTGCGCAGCGCTAACTAAAAGCTGGAGATAAATCGCCTGAACCAGGGCGATTGGCTGCCCTGACGCTTTTGCTATCGTTCGCCATTTTGGATCGTTCGGCATGTCATGCCATAGTCGAAGCCATGAGTTGGCCATAAGCACCTTTTTGATTAAATCGCCGCAGTATTCATGACTGCAATTTTTACAGCCGTAAATGCCGCGATTGCCCTTTCCACTTCCCTTTCGATTACTGATGCCGGCGCTTTCAGATGCACAGCATTAGCGGCGCCGATTGCATCCCGCGCCGCGACCGTCGCTAACAGCGTCGGATTATCCGGATCCACCAGCCGCGCGCGCCGTTCTGGCGGCAGCGCAGCGAGCAAGGCGGGCGCAATCGCTTCCGCCTGGCGCCGGTAATAATCTGTAGCGCCGCGCAGCACCCGCTTCAGCTGCTGCTCAACATTATGCAGATCCCGCGCCGTCACTGCTGATTGTCGAAAATCAGATCGCTGTTTGGCGACCCGCAATGCGACATTTTTCCACCCGATTTCTGTGGCCCAGCTCTCAATTTCGCGGGCGATCTGTGCCCTGCTTGCGTCCGTGCTGATTTTCATGAATCAGATTTCCTTCGTCAGATTCGATATGTTGTTGTCCGGGCGGCAAGCCGTCCGTTGCGTTTGGGTAAAGTTGCGGATCAACTTGATGCGGCGTGATGCCCCAGTCTAGCGCTGCGCATAATGGGATTACGTAATACGGCGGAAATTTTCCCTTTTTCAGCCATGAACTTACATTTTGCGGACTCGTTTTGATTCGACGAGCGATTTCGCTTCTGTTCGTGATCCCAAAGAGCATATTTTTAATCTGAGCTTCCATATCTTCACTCTCAAAATGAATATCGGATGCAAATTAATCCATAAAAATGAAATTTTCAACATAAATTGAAGTTTTCTTCAAATGACCACTATCAATATTCGTTGTAAAATGCAATAAATATTGAAGGATTCACGATGACTAAACACGACGTAGCATCTCGAAAGATAAAACAGCTACTCTTCGAAAAGGGCTGGAATCGAAGTGAACTAGCCCGCAAGCTTGGTGTTAGTGCGCAAACTGTTCACCAGTGGGATAAGGGTATTACAAGGCCCAATGGAGCCAACTTAACTAAATTGGCCGAGGTGTCCGGAAAAGCAGAAAGCTGGTTTTTTCAGGCAGATAATGATGATTCTCCTGTAAGTCCTTCAAAGCCTATGCTGATGAAAGACGATGAGTTCTCAGAACTTACAGAAGAGGAAAAGCGGCTGATTCGCGTCTATCGCCTTTTGGCTGATTATGATGGTAACAATATGCTGTTAGCTTTTGAGATGCGGTATAAGGAATTGAAAGCTTACGAAAAGTATACAAAACCCCCATCAATAAAATAACCCTATCCCTAAACCGGCAATCAGCCGGTTTTTTTTCGCCTACCTAAAATTAAACCTTCGTAAATTCATAAAGATAAACAAAATTTCATTTTTTAATGAAATTTTCAGTTGAAATTTTCACTCTTGCTTTGTATCTTCTTCTCCAACGCAACAGCACCAACAGACTTAGCTGGCGCGGCAGGTTTACAAAATGTTCCGCCGGCCCGGCGTAAGGGCAAAAAATTTAGCTGGTTGTGACGCAGGAGAACCGCAGCACTCATCGCGACCTGCCACGATTACCGCGCCGCAGCCGGCTAAACAGAGATTACGG
The DNA here is from genome assembly GCF_043420595.1 of Erwinia plantamica. Classification (NCBI taxonomy): domain Bacteria; kingdom Pseudomonadati; phylum Pseudomonadota; class Gammaproteobacteria; order Enterobacterales; family Erwiniaceae; genus Erwinia; species Erwinia plantamica. The sequence continues at coordinate 31,137 of NZ_JBGCUC010000009.1, read as the reverse complement.
CCACACCAGGGCCAAATACGGGCGCCGTTGGCGTCGCCGGATCCGTAACCGGCACCGAATAACCATGTAGCAGCAGTGCCACTCAGGTAAACGCGGCGGCGTCTGATGTGGTGATCCCGCCGAGTTGGTAAGTCCACGTGATTGCGTGGTAACTCCAACCAGGCTGGCTGTGAGGTCAGCACCAACAAACGGAGGGAATCTGATGTTCATAGGGATAGCCGCACTTTTGGGCGGCATGGTTGGCGCCAGCCTGGCGCTGCTGGCGGTCGGTCTGGTAGTCGCAGCTGGCCGGGATTAACGGAGATATCACGATGGGAACGCTCGTTTCATGGACGCCAAGCAATGGCGGTTATTACCCGGTTTTATGCAGCAGGTGCAATTTGCAAATAGGCGGATTTAAAACGCTGCTCCAGAAAAACAAAATCAGAAAACATCTCGACAATCTCCATTATTGTTCGGCAAAAGTTGTTCTGATTACAGACCCTAAAAAACTGGCCGAAGCACAAGCGGCCGCGCGAAACAGAGATTTCGAGTTAGGAAATAAACTACTGCGTGAAGCGTACTCACATTAATTCTTAGCCACACCAGGGAAATATATGCCGAATCATCGGCAGGGCATCACTCAACATAAAGAAAGGAAATCAGTATGAAAACAAAAATCTTTGCTGTTAAATTCGACGCCGAGAAATTAATAGAAATGTCAGACCGCGCCGTTTTTGTAATTACTGTTAATAAAGAGGTAATTGGTTATGTAGCGAAAAACGAGACGGGCTTAGAAAGAATTTTTACTCCTTTCACTGCTGACGGCGAATTATCAGAATCGCACTGTATAGCATGTGCTGCTGAAGAACTATTTGCACACTATAGCGGGCTACCACGAGAAGCTTTTAATGCCGCAGACACAGAAGAGGAGCCGAATCCTATTGCGTCTCTGCTAATTGCTGCATTAGCTGCCCACAACCGCGTAACTCGTCATTAATTACGGCCCGGCCGCTCCGGTGGCCGGTAAAATCTGAAGGAATAGAAAATATGTTCGAATTAACTCCTGAACAAGCACAAATTCTGGTGGCGTTTCTCGATAGCGAATACGTCAACTTTATTGATACTTGCGACGAACTTGCAGCAGAAGACCAGGGCGGTAAAGAAATCGCTGATGCAATATTTAAGGCGCTCGGTGGAGACGAATAAAATGCCCGCTTACTCTTATTTTCTAAAAGCCAAACAAAAGTTTGATAAAAAAAGCCTTTTTATTCATTTCGATGCTAAGGATGATAAAGCGGCTTTAAATAAAATCGCGTATCTGATGGATGAATCAGATTTAGATGATGCGCATTATTTTAAACCGGTTCGCACAGATTTTCCTGTCGTTGATGACTTGCCGCCAGAAAACGTTTTCGACGATACCTGGTGCGATCGTTATGAACTGGTCGGCAAAACGTGGCAGCCGATCCCCGGCCCGGCCGAAACCGTCAAAATCAACGCCGGCGCGCCTGCTGCTGGCGAACCGGCAGAACTGCCGACAGCACAACCGGTAAACGTGCCGGCGGCGTCGGACGTGGCCGCAGCGCCAGCAGTGGCTGAACCGGCGCCAGCGGCAGCCGAATCGGACGACGATATTATCTGCACGGCCGACGGCGCCACGCTCGTACAGCGCGTGCTTGGTGCATGGCTCTATAAAAACTTCAGGGGATTGACTCGTCAGCAGGGTCGGGAAATCCATCGCTTGCAGCACGACACCGACGCCACCTACCCGCAAAACCTGCTGCTGGCAGTTAACAGCTCGTCTGTGCGTCAGCTGCAACACGTTTTTCCCGAAACCATTTTTATGCTCGTTACCGCTGTTAAGTCGATATGGCCAGCGGCCGGTAAAGCGCCGACTGTCGGACTGTTGTTGCAGTTTATCGAGGAATGGTTAAACGCGCACAACGACGCTGCCGGCGCGGGCGCCGGACGCGACAAAATCCGCGCTGACGTCGTGGCAAAATGGGTCAAACGCTATAACAAACCGGTTATTGAGCACCGCACGTCCAGCGGCACAAATGCCGGCGGCGGTAATGTCACGGATCGTGGCGAAAATTTCAAACACGATTTCGACACGCTGGCGCTGGAAGTCGCGATCGGCATTGTTGGCCGCGCGATGGATTTCGATATCTATAACCTGCGCGGCGGCGTCATTAATCGCGCCCGCGATATCGTTAAACTCAAAGAAAAACCTTTCCCGGCCTGGTTCGACGCTCTGCGCAGTTCCGCTGGCATCCTCGACTATTCCCGCGCCGCGATCATAGCGCTCGTTAAATGCGCACCGGACGACGTTCACAACAACCCCATAGCGCTGCGCGAATACATCAACAGGAATCTGACGGAATCAGATCACGCCCACCCTACCCCGGAAACCATCGCGGCCGCGTGCGGCACGCTGCCAGCTGAAGGAACGCATAATGAAAATGAGGAAGGACAGGAACATCAAAACACGGATCGCGTATTGGCAGACGCTGCACAGCCGGCTGAACCAGTTTCAGGCACAACAGACGAACATGAGGCAGTCGCGGAAGCGCTGGCAGATCCGGTTTCGGTAGACAGTGAAACCACCTCAAACGAGGGCGAAAAAGAGGAAGTGACCAGCAGCTCGCCAGAAGTGTTCGCGCCGCTGGGCAGCGGTAAATATGACGTTTCGGCGCTGTTTGCCGGTTCGCCGCTTGCTGGTACCACAATTAAGCCAGAAGCAGCGGAAATCATACCAGAGCAGCCGATAACTGAACCTGAATCGGCCCAAACCGTACCAGAACCGGACGAACCAGAACCGGCCGCGCCGGCACCAGCTTATTTCGAGCCTGGCCGCTACGCCGACCTTCCGAACGCCGTCTACCACGCTGCTAACGGCATTAGCAGCACAATGCTGAAAGATGCGCGTGTAAGTCTGCTCTGGTATCACGGCCGCCACGTCGCAAAGACGATTCCCCGCGAGGCCACCAGCACATTAAATTTTGGAAATTTGGTGCATACGCTGGCACTACAGCCGGAAAAACTCGCCGCTGAATTTAACATCGAGCCAGTGATCCCGGCCGGCGCGTTTACGACTATCGCCAGCATGAAAAAGGCGATCGAAGCGTACAACGCTGCGATTCCGCCAGGCCTCAGCATTGACGATATCAAGGCCCGGATCGAGGCGTACAACAACGGCCAGAAAAAACCGCATCCGCTTAGCTGTGACGCGACGGAAACAGGAATGCTGTACGGCATGTTGCCGCCTGAATTCCAGACTATCCCTGATGACCAAAAACATACAGTCGCCGCAATGAAAGCGGCCATTAAGCAGTACAACAGCACGCTGCCGGCGCAGCTTAAGACGTCCGGCGGCCGCGACGAGCTGCTAAGCGTTCTGGAAACCATCGAGCCGCAGATCGTTGCAGCGGAGCGCCAGCGGCCTCAGCCGGTCAACACCAGCGGCAACAAAGAAGAGCTGACCGCGATCGTGAAAAAAATCCGCCCGGATGCCGTCTTTGCTGACGAACTGATCGATGCGTGGAAAAGCTGCGACGACGGCCGGATCCCGGTTACCCAAAAACAGATGCGCCATGCGAAAGCATTGCAAGCCGCGCTGCTGGCGCATCCAACAATCGGGCCGCTACTGAGCCATCCCGATCGTGAATCTGAGGTGAGCTATTTCGGCATCGATGACGGTACCGGGCTCGAAGTCCGTGTACGTCCAGATATTGAGATCACCACCGGCGGCCGCCGCATCGGCATGGATCTGAAAACCATTTCAATGTGGGGAGTAAAACAGGATCAGGTAAAAGGCCGCCTGCACCGCGAGATTATCGCGCGGGATTACCATCTCAGCGCCGCTATGTATAGCGACGTCGCCGGCTTCGACCAGTTTTTCTGGATTTTCATTAACGCTGACGAAAATTACGCATGGGTAGCGATTGTCGAGGCATCGCCGGATCTGCTCGACCTGGGCCGCCTTGAATACAAAAAAACGCTGCGTGATATCGATGACGCATTGAGCACCGGCCAGTGGCCCGCGCCGATCACAGACGACTACACCGACGAACTCAACGATTACGACCTGCGCCGCCTTGAAGCGCTGCGCGAAGCATACGGAGAAATGTTATGACCGATTTAGCGATTTTGGAGCAGGAAAACCAGAATGCCAATATTGCCATTTTTCATCCGCAATCATTGGCCGCTATACAGTCTTTCGCTGCGGTAATGGCGTCTGGTGTATCAACCGTGCCGGCGCATCTTCAGGGCAACCCTTCTGACTGTATGGCCGTCACAATGCAGGCGCTGCAATGGCGCATGAACCCTTACGCCGTAGCGCAGAAAACCTTTCTTGTCGGCGGCGTGCTGGGTTATGAGGCCCAGCTTGTTAACGCAGTAATCACAACACGCGGCCCGCTGACCGGCCGGATCCAATATGACTGGTTTGGCCCGTGGGAAAAAGTGATCGGGAAATTCGATATTCGGAAAAACGATAAAGGGAAGGAGTATCGCATTCCCGGCTGGCGGCTGGCCGACGAGGCTGGGATCGGCATAAAAGTTTGGGCAACCCTCAAGGGCGAAAATGCACCCCGCGAACTTGTTTTGCTACTGGCCCAGGCCAGAACGCGTAATTCTACTCTATGGGCCGACGATCCCCGCCAGCAGCTGGCATACCTGGCCGTTAAGCGCTGGTCGCGTCTGTACTGCCCGGAAGTAATCCTGGGAGTCTATACGGCTGACGAGCTGGAAGAGCGCACTGAAAAAGACATCACGCCGGCAGCAGATCGCGTCGTTCTCAGCGAGCTGGCCAGCGCCGCGCCACCAGCTGATCCGGTACCGACGAAAGCCACCAGCGAAGCACCGGCGCCGGAACCTGCGGCGCCGCCGGCAGAACCGAAGATTGCCGCACAGCTGCGCGACGATATCCAGAAAGCTGACACGCCAGCGCGTGCTACAGAACTGCGCGCGCTGGTGGAGGAAAAAAAAGCGGAGCTGGGCATCTCGCTATACACAGAACTGAAAAATAAAGCCGTTGCACGTTATTACCGCCTGAACGCTATGGCTGCCATCAATGCAAAATTTGATGAACTGTCACCAGAATTAACTAATGCCGTAGAGGAGTTTAACGCCCTGCTGGCGCTGATTAATAAATCCCAGCGCTTTCTCGAGCCAGCAGAATTCGAAAGGTTTTCTGTCGCGGCTGAAGATATGCGCGCGGAATATGGAGTTTAAATCATGACTGGTAAAGCCCAAATAACATGGCCAGAAAAAGTTGCAATGCTGGAAGAGCGGCTCGCAAAGCTGAGCTCTAAAGATGCCCGTTGGGAAAGCATGGCTCAGGGGGTCGATAAATATGCGGACGTTAAGCAAGCTGCGGCTGGCATTGCTGAAAGAAAAGGCAATGATGCGATGGCACACCGGCTTTATAAAGAAGCCGAACGCGCGCGGAAATTTGCTCAACAAATTCGCGCGGGCGGAATAGGCGAAGAAGAAGTGAGAAGAACATCATGCTAAGAAATTTGACGTTACAGGAGTGGGCGCAAAGAAAATATAGCAGCCATCCTCCAGCCTTGGGAACACTAAGGCAATACGCTAAAAATAACTTTTTTAACCCACCGGCCCGCAAGGAAGGAAGATACTGGCGGGTACGAGAGGATGCTGAACTCGTAGGTAACCTGGAACGCCCTGAAGTGAAAACTAACGATAACCCGCTCCTGAAAAGGATACTAAACGATGGCTGCAAGACCACGTAAGAATAATGTCAGGATCCCAAACCTTTACCCTCTCTACAGCCGAAAGGTAAATAAAATTTACTGGCGTTACAAGCATCCGGTCACAGGTAAATTTCATGGATTAGGCGATAACGAAGAAGAGGCAAAAGCTATAGCTATTGAGGCTAACAGCCGCCTGGCTGAACACCGAACACGACAGATCACTGCGCTAAGTGACAGAATCGCAGCAACTAAGGGAAAGGCTGTCACCGTTTCTACCTGGGTAAACCGTTACTGGTCTATCCAAAAAGAAAGGCTTAAAGCCGGCGAAATCCGGCCTAACACATACAAACAGAAGAACAAACCGGTACAGTTACTTCTGAATAGTTTCGCTATGAAAGAACTACCGGCAGTAAATGTCCGTGATATAGCTTCAATCCTTGACGCGTACAAAGCCTCAGGGCAAAACAGGATGGGACAGGTTGTACGTTCTGTACTGATTGACGTTTTTAAAGAGGCTCAGCATGCTGGCGAGGTACCGCCCGGCTATAACCCGGCGCTTGCAACTAAACAACCACGGCGCCGGATTACCCGCCAACGCCTCAATCTTGAGGAGTGGCAGCGCATATTTGAGATCGCTGATGCAAACCATAAGTATATGGGCAACGCTATGCTACTCGCCGTCGTGACCGGACAGCGTTTAGGAGATATTGCAAAAATGCGCTTTGAAGATATCTGGAACGAGCATCTTCATGTCGTACAGCAAAAGACCGGAGTAAAGTTGGCTATCCCTCTTTCTCTAAGATGTCAGGCACTCGATATCTCGTTACAGGAAGTGATAGCCCGTTGCCGGGACTATGTAATAAGTCCATGGCTAATACATTTTTTTAGAAATACAACTCATGGTAAGCGTGGCGGCCAGGTGACAGCAAATACACTGACTACTAATTTTAGTAGGTCTCGTGACAAAGCGAATATCGAATGGGGTGATGGTACGGCTGCGACTTTTCATGAGCAAAGATCACTCTCAGAAAGACTTTATAAGAACCAAGGGGTAGATACCAAGAGGTTGTTAGGACATAAATCGCAGAGACAAACAGACCAATATAATGATGATCGTGGTAAAAACTGGTGCTATATTATAGCGTAACTCATTGTAAGGAGAGAAAATGGAGTACCCCTATTGCTTAATCCCAATCACCATATATATAGTAGTTATTGCTAGCGCATATGTAAAATCTAGGTGGTCTGCGCCTCCCACCAGGCTTTACCATACAACTTTGGCAACCGCCGTTGATAATATTTTAGCCACAAAAAAGTTTACTACCTATACAGAAGGGGTTGCTTTTTTTTCATCCAATAAAAACACCAAAAAACTAGGGAAAGATTCTATCGCGATAAAAAACATATTAATAAATATTAAAGAATGCAAAAAAGATAAAATAAAACCACTTTCATTCTTAAAGAAAAATGGCCCGTTCGGTTACCTCAAAAAATATAACAATCTAAAGACAATAACGGTTTCAGGAAATGCAATAAGTGAATTCAAGAACATATTCGAACCTAAAGCCAAGAATATTTTTAATATCTGGGGTGCGTGGAAATCATTAACTGATCAATGGGTGACAGTAAAGCAAGGAGACCTAATATTCACACAGATAAATAAAAGCAATGAAATAACAGAATTAAATATTAAAGTTAAGACCGGAAAAGCGGATTGCCTTGCAAAATGGCAAAAGAGAGGCATGTTAGTATTAAATGCAGTGATAGCCACTGGAGTTTTAATTATCACTTTACTCGCTTTCTCTTTAACTTTCTTCTGGCTTAACCTAATTTATTTATGCATATTACTTGCCACATTAATAACTATATTATTATGGGCGGCATTTAATAAAAGGATTTACGAATGCGTAAATAAGTGAGTTTTGATAAATTATTTTGATAATTTTTTGATAACCATTAGCAGACCATAAGAAGCCAACACAATTTCAACAATTGTGTTGGCTTAATGTTGCAAAACTCAGCTTACATGTGCTGAATCATAGCATCGCCAAACTCTGAAGATTTCAGCAGCTTAGCGCCATCCATCAGACGTTCGAAGTCATAGGTAACGGTTTTGGCCGCGATGGCACCTTCCATACCTTTAACAATCAGGTCTGCGGCTTCGAACCAGCCCATGTGACGCAGCATCATTTCTGCGGACAGGATAACGGAACCCGGGTTCACTTTATCCTGACCTGCATATTTAGGCGCCGTACCGTGGGTGGCTTCAAACAGCGCACATTCGTCGCCGATGTTTGCGCCAGGTGCGATACCGATACCGCCAACCTGCGCCGCCAGGGCGTCGGAGATGTAATCGCCGTTCAGGTTCATACAGGCGATAACGTCATATTCTGCCGGACGCAGCAGGATCTGCTGCAGGAACGCATCGGCGATCACGTCTTTGATAACGATCTCTTTGCCGGTGTTCGGGTTTTTGATCTTCATCCACGGGCCGCCGTCAATCAGCTCGCCGCCGAACTCGTCTTTCGCCAGCTGGTAACCCCAGTCTTTGAATGCGCCTTCGGTGAACTTCATGATGTTGCCTTTGTGCACCAGGGTCACAGAATCGCGATCGTTGGTGATGGCGTATTCAATCGCCGCGCGTACCAGGCGCCTGGTGCCTGCTTCTGAACATGGCTTCACGCCGATGCCGCACTGCTCAGGGAAGCGAATTTTCTTCACGCCCATTTCGTCGCGCAGGAATTTGATCACCTTATCCGCTTCCGGCGTACCGGCTTTCCACTCGATACCGGCATAGATATCTTCGGAGTTTTCGCGGAAGATCACCATATCGGTCTCTTCAGGACGTTTAACCGGGCTTGGCGTGCCGGTGTAGTAACGGACCGGGCGCAGGCAGATATAGAGATCCAGCTGCTGGCGCAGGGCCACGTTCAGGGAACGAATACCGCCGCCAACTGGCGTGGTCAGTGGGCCTTTAATCGCCACACGGTACTCTTTGATTAAATCGAGGGTTTCCTGCGGTAGCCAGACGTCCTGGCCGTACAGCTCTACTGATTTCTCACCGGTATAAATTTCCATCCAGGAAATTTTACGCTCACCGTTATAAGCTTTCTGCACGGCGGCATCGACCACCTTGATCATCACGGGAGAAACGTCGACCCCAATACCGTCACCTTCAATAAAAGGGATGATTGGATTGTTTGGGACGTTCAGCTTGCCCTGATCCAGGGTGATTTTCTGACCTTCCGCCGGAACAACTACTTTGCTTTCCATTAACCTCTCCTTCGAGCGCTTTTTTGTTAATGATTTGTAAGATGCGCGTCAATACTACTCGAATATTCACGCCGCGCCAATCTTCACCGCTTTGCGTTATAATGCGCCCATTGTGAACAAGTGCAAAGACTATGCGTAAATCTTCCGTTAATAATCACCGCCTTAAACGATTCAGCCCGGCCCGCAGCGCGAAAGCCGCCGACAAGGGGCCAAGGCGTGTTATCGTTTTTAACAAACCCTTTGACGTCCTGCCGCAGTTCAGCGACGAGGCAGGCCGCAGCACGTTAAAAGATTTTATTCCCGTTAGCGGCGTTTATGCTGCCGGCCGTCTGGACCGCGACAGCGAAGGCCTGATGGTGCTGACCAACGACGGCGCGCTGCAGGCTAAGCTGACGCAGCCGGGCAAACGCACCGGAAAAATCTATTATGTTCAGGTGGAAGGCGCACCGGGCGAGCGTGATATTCAGCCGCTGCGCGATGGCGTTAATCTGAAAGATGGCCCTACACTGCCCGCTGGCGTAGAAATCGTCGAGGAGCCGGAGTGGATTTGGCCGCGCAACCCGCCGGTACGCGAGCGCAAGGCTATTCCCACCAGCTGGCTGAAAATCACTTTATTCGAGGGTCGGAACCGTCAGGTGCGGCGCATGACCGCCCATATCGGCTTCCCTACCCTGCGTCTGATCCGCTTTGCTATGGGCAATACGGCGCTGCAAAACTTATCGCCCGGCGAATGGCGCGACGTCACCGGCGACTTTCCCCTCTAAGCCTGCAAGGAGTCAGCATGTTTAAACCGCACGTTACCGTAGCCACCGTCGTTCAGGCGGAAGGCCAGTTTTTGGTGGTTGAGGAAATGGTGCGCGGCCGCGCCACCTGGAACCAGCCCGCAGGCCACCTGGAAGCCAACGAGACCCTGCTGCAGGCCGCCGCGCGCGAGCTGTACGAGGAGACGGGCCTGGAGGCCGTTCCTCAGGTTTTTCTGCGGCTTCATCAATGGATCGCGCCCGACAATACGCCGTTTCTGCGTTTTTTGTTCGCGCTGGATTTACCGAAAATGCTGCCGACCAGCCCTCAGGATCGCGATATCGATCGCGCATTATGGTTGCCGCCGGAGGCGATTATCGGTGCGAAAAAGCTCCGTTCGCCGCTGGTTGCCGAAAGTTTGCGAATTTATCAGCAGGGCGTACGCTATCCGCTTGAGGTGCTGAGCGCGTTCCAGTGGCCCTTTAGCGAGGATGCGCCCGCCGCCGACGCGTGGTAGAATATGCCGCAATTTTAAAGTGCAGCCTTTAACTGCAACTCAAAGTCGGGTATTTCTCATGTCATTAGGTAAAAAAGTGATCGTCGGTATGTCCGGCGGCGTGGACTCCTCCGTTTCCGCCTGGTTACTGCAACAGCAGGGCTATCAGGTTGAAGGCCTGTTTATGAAAAACTGGGAAGAGGACGACGGTGAGGAATACTGTACCGCAGCGGAAGACCTGGCGGATGCGCAGGCGGTCTGCGACAAGCTGGGCATCCACCTGCATACGGTGAACTTTGCGGCGGAATACTGGGACAACGTGTTCGAGCATTTCCTCGAAGAGTATAAGGCTGGCCGCACGCCTAACCCGGATATTCTCTGCAACAAAGAGATCAAATTCAAAGCCTTCCTGGAGTTCGCGGCCGAAGATCTGGGCGCGGATTTTATCGCTACCGGTCACTACGTGCGTCGCCGCGACGTTGACGGCAAAAGCCAGCTTTTGCGCGGTCTGGACGACAACAAAGATCAAAGCTACTTCCTCTATACGCTGGGCCATGAGCAAATTGCGCAGAGCCTCTTTCCGGTTGGTGAACTGACCAAGCCAGAAGTGCGCCGCATTGCCGAAGATCTGGAACTGGTGACGGCGAAGAAGAAAGACTCTACCGGCATCTGCTTTATCGGCGAACGCAAGTTCCGCGATTTCCTGGGGCGCTATCTGCCCGCTCAGCCCGGCGCTATCGTCAGTACGGAAGGCGACGTCGTGGGCGAGCATCAGGGGCTGATGTATCACACGCTGGGCCAGCGCAAAGGACTGGGGATCGGCGGCACCAAAGAAGGCAGCGAAGAGCCGTGGTACGTGGTGGATAAAGACGTGGCGAACAATCTGCTGGTGGTTGCGCAGGGTCACGACCATCCGCGCCTGATGTCGGTCGGGCTGATCGCCCAGCAGCTGCATCTGGTCGACCGCGAAATTATCGCCGCGCCAATGCGCTGCACGGTGAAAACCCGCTATCGCCAGAGCGATATTCCCTGTACGGTAACGCCGCTGGGTGCCGATCGGCTGGAAGTGCGTTTTGACGAGCCGGTCGCGGCGGTCACGCCGGGCCAGTCCGCCGTGTTCTATCAGGGTGAAATCTGTCTGGGCGGCGGCATTATCGAAGAGCGTCTGCCGCTTTAAAAAGGTTATGCCGGGCGGGCCCCTGTCCGGCGGCGCATACAGGAGTTACCGTGGCGAAAAATTATTACGACATTACGCTGGCCCTCGCGGGCATCTGCCAGGGCGCGCACCTGGTGCAGCAGCTGGCGCATCAGGGACACTGCCCGCCCGAGTCGCTAAAGGTGTCGCTGTCGAGCGTGGTCGATCTCAACCCCTCCTCGACGCTCGCCGTTTACGGTGGCAAAGAAGAGAACCTGCGCTTCGGGCTGGAGACGCTGATTGCCGTGCTGAACAGCAGCAGCCGTCACGGCGCGGGCGCGGAGCTGACGCGCTACACCCTGAGCATGATGGTGCTGGAGCGCAAGCTGAGCGCCAGTAAAACCGCGCTGGACGAACTCTCAAAACGCATTGCGCAGCTGGATCGCCAGCTGGCGCATTACGACCTGGAATCCGATACGCTGCTGAGCGCTATGGCCGCCATCTATGTGGATGTGATTAGCCCGCTTGGCCCGCGTATCCAGGTCACCGGCTCGCCCGCCGTGCTGCAAAACTCGCAAATTCAGAGCAAAGTCCGCGCCGCGCTGCTGGCCGGTATTCGCTCCGCCGTACTCTGGCATCAGGTAGGCGGCGGCCGCCTGCAGCTGATGTTTTCACGCAATCGCCTTGTGAAAGAGGCGAAACAAATTTTATCCCGTTGTCCCCAACCTCTTTAATCTTCAGGAGTTACACTGATGGAATTATCCTCTCTGACTGCCGTCTCCCCTATTGATGGCCGTTATGGCGACAAAGTCAGCCCGCTGCGCGCTATTTTCAGCGAATTTGGCCTGCTGAAATTCCGCGTTGAGGTTGAAGTACGCTGGTTACAGAAACTGGCCGCCTGCGCAGAGATCAAGGAAGTTCCTGCATTTGACGCTGACGCAAACGCTTACCTTGATGCCATTGTCGCTAATTTCAACGAAGAAGACGCCGCGCGTATTAAAACCATCGAGCGTACCACCAACCATGATGTCAAAGCGGTTGAGTATTTCCTGAAAGAGAAAGTAGAGCCGGTTGCCGCGCTGCACGCCGTATCTGAATTTATTCACTTCGCCTGTACTTCTGAAGATATCAACAACCTCTCGCATGCGCTGATGCTTAACACTGCGCGTCGTGAAGTCATCGTGCCCTACTGGAACAAAATTATCGCGGCGGTTAAAGACCTGGCGGTACAGTATCGCGATATTCCGCTGCTTTCCCGTACGCACGGCCAGCCCGCCACGCCTTCCACGCTCGGCAAGGAGATGGCGAACGTCGCCTACCGCTTTGAGCGCCAGCTGCGTCAGCTGGAGCGCATCGAGGTGCTGGGTAAGCTCAACGGCGCGGTCGGCAACTACAACGCCCACATCGCCGCCTACCCGGAAGTGGACTGGCACCAGATGAGCGAAAGCTTCGTCACCTCGCTGGGCATTACCTGGAACCCCTACACCACCCAGATCGAGCCACACGACTACATTGCCGAAATGTTTGACTGCATCGCGCGCTTCAATACCATTCTGATCGACTTCGATCGCGACGTGTGGGGCTATATCGCGCTGAATCATTTCAAACAGAAAACCATTGCGGGCGAAATTGGTTCCTCCACCATGCCGCACAAGGTCAACCCAATCGACTTTGAAAACTCCGAGGGCAACCTGGGTCTGGCTAACGCCGTGATGCAGCACCTGGCAAGCAAGCTGCCGGTTTCCCGCTGGCAGCGCGATCTGACCGACTCCACGGTGTTGCGTAATCTGGGCGTCGGCATGGGCTATGCGCTGATCGCCTATCAGGCGACGCTGAAAGGCGTGTCCAAACTGGAAGTGAACCGCGATCGCCTTCTGGACGAACTGGATCACAACTGGGAGGTGCTGGCGGAACCAATCCAGACCGTGATGCGCCGTTACGGTATTGAAAAGCCTTACGAAAAACTGAAAGAGCTGACGCGCGGCAAGCGCGTGGATGCCGCAGGCATGAAAGCCTTTATCGATGGTCTGGCGCTGCCGGAAGAAGAGAAAACCCGCCTGAAGCTTATGACGCCCGCCAACTATCTGGGCCGCGCGGTGCAGATGGTCGACGAGCTGCCGTAATTTTCCGCGCGCCGTCTGGTTCGCGCTACATCAGAAGGCCGACGCAAGTCGGCCTGTGTTAATCTATTGTTTATCTGCTTTAACCTATACTTTCCTCAGATCGTAATCGGCCCCGGTCTTTGACCGAATCTACTGAAAGGATAATGTTATGCGCGTATTGATTGTGGAAGATAATCCCTTACTGCGTCATCATCTGGCCGTGCAGCTGCGCGAAATGGGCCATCAGGTAGATGCGGCGGAAGATGCCAAAGAAGCTGACTATTTTCTTACCGAACATACCCCCGATATTACCCTGGTCGATTTAGGCCTGCCGGATGAAGACGGCATGACGATGATCCGCCGCTGGCGCGGTCTGGAAGTCAAACAGCCGATCCTGGTGCTGACGGCTCGCGAAGGCTGGCAGGCTAAGGTAGAAGCGCTGGAAGCCGGTGCCGATGACTACGTGACCAAGCCTTTTCATATTGAAGAAGTGGTGGCCCGTATGCAGGCGCTGATGCGGCGCAACAGCGGCCTGGCTTCACAAATCATCTCGCTGGCACCTTTTCAGGTCGATCTGTCGCGGCGCGAGCTGAGCGTCAACGAGCAACAAATTAAGCTGACCGCTTTTGAATACACCATTATCGAAACGCTGATCCGCAATGCCGGTAAGGTCGTCAGCAAAGATTCGCTAATGCTCCAGCTTTATCCCGACGCTGAACTGCGTGAGAGCCACACCATCGACGTATTGATGGGGCGCCTGCGTAAAAAAATTCAGGCCGTCTGGCCGCAGGATGTGATCACCACCGTCCGCGGGCAGGGTTATCGGTTCGATCTTTAATGACGTTACTTCGTCCTGATACGCCTTTTTCACTGCGCGCCCGCTTTCTGTTAGCTACGGCGGCGGTCGTGCTGATCCTGTCGCTCTCTTATGGCATGGTGGCCGTTGTCGGCTACGTGGTCAGTTTTGATAAAAACACCTACCGGGTAATGCGCGCGGAGAGCAATCTCTTTTTTACGCTGGCGCAGTGGCAGAATAACCAGTTAACCATTGCCCAGCCCGAGCGGGTATCGCTTAACTTCCCTACCCTGGTTTTTATCTATAACGAGGACGGCAAGCTGCTGTGGCAGCTGCGCGACGTGCCGGAGATCCGTTCTCGCATCAAGCGAGAATGGCTTAAGCGCGCTGATTTCTATGAAATTGATGCCGATAACAACATCAGTCGCCAGGCGCTGGGCGATAATAAGGAAGCGCAAAATAAGCTGACCGCCTATGACGACGATAACAACGACACTTTTACCCACTCGGTAGCGGTAAACCGCTACGCGGCGACGCCGACCCTTCCGGCGTTGACCGTGGTCGTGGTGGATTCTATTCCTCAGGAGCTGCAGCATTCCGACGTGGTATGGTCGTGGTTCAGCTATGTGCTGCTGGTCAACCTGCTGCTGGTCATTCCTTTGCTGTGGCTGGCCGCGCACTGGAGCCTGCGGCCGATAGGCCTGCTGGCCGCACAGCTGCGCGAGCTGGAGCACGGCACGCGCGAAACCCTGGCCGACGAAACGCCGCAGGAGCTGCAAAGCCTGGTGCGCAACCTGAATTTCCTGCTGGATAACGAGCGTCAGCGCTACACCCGCTATCGCACCACGCTCAGCGATCTGACCCACAGCCTGAAAACGCCGCTGGCGGTGCTGCAAACCACGCTGCGTTCGCTGCGCGGCGGCCGCAACCTTTCCGTCGAGCAGGCCGAACCTATTATGCTGGAGCAGATCAGCCGTATCTCGCAGCAGATCGGCTACTATCTGCACCGTGCCAGCATGCAGGCCGATCACAACGTGCTGAAGCGCGAGCTGCATTCCGTGCCGGCGCTGCTGGACAGCCTCTGTTCGGCACTGAACAAGGTTTATCAGCTGAAAGGCGTGGAGCTGACGCTGGATATCTCGCCGGAAATTACCTTTGTCGGCGAGCAAAATGACTTTATGGAAGTGCTGGGTAACGTGCTGGATAATGCCTGCAAGTACTGCCTGGAATTTGTGGAAATCCGGGGTCGCCAGACCGACGATGAGCTGCATTTGATCGTGGAAGACGACGGGCCGGGCATTCCGGAAAGCAAACGCGATATGATTTTTATTCGCGGTCAGCGCGCCGACACGTTGCGTCCCGGCCAGGGCATTGGTCTGGCCGTGGCGCGCGATATCGTGGAGCAGTATGCCGGCGATATCATCGCCACCACCAGCGAATTGGGCGGCGCCCGAATGGAAGTCATCTTCCGCCGTCAGGAAGTGGTCGGCGAAAAACCCTGAAGGCGGCTATTTGCGGCGGCGGCCGCAAATGCTTTTCCCTGCCATCCTTTCCGACTGTTATAATCGATGAAATTCAGCGTTTCAGGAAGACCCATTATGGATTATCAGCTCGATCTCAACTGGCCCGATTTTATCCAGCGCTATTGGCAAAAGCGTCCCGTCGTGCTCAAGCGCGGCTTTAAAAATTTTGTCGATCCTATTTCGCCGGACGAGCTGGCCGGTCTTGCGATGGAAAACGAGGTCGACAGCCGCCTGGTCAGTCATGACAACGACAAGTGGCAGGTCGCGCACGGGCCGTTTGAAAGCTTTGACCACCTTGGCGAAAACAACTGGTCGCTGCTGGTGCAGGCGGTCGACCACTGGCACGAGCCTTCGGCCGCGCTGATGCGCCCTTTCCGCTTTCTGCCGGACTGGCGCACTGACGATCTGATGATCTCCTTCTCCGTGCCCGGCGGCGGCGTTGGTCCGCATCTGGATCAGTACGATGTCTTTATCATTCAGGGCACCGGCCGTCGCCGCTGGCGCGTGGGCGAAAAAGTGGCCATGAAGCAGCACTGTCCGCATCCGGACCTGCTACAGGTCGAGCCGTTCGACGCGATTATTGATGAGGAAATGGAACCGGGCGATATCCTTTATATTCCGCCAGGATTCCCACACGAAGGCTACTCGCTGGAAAGCGCGATTAACTATTCCGTTGGCTTCCGCGCGCCAAGCGGCCGCGAGCTGATTAGCGGCTTTGCGGACTATGTGCTGTCGCGCGAGCTGGGCAGCCGTCGCTTTACCGATCCGGACGTGCCAGCGCGTGAAAATACCGCAGAAATTCTGCCGCAGGAGCTGGACGGTATCCGCGAAATGATGCTGGAAGTGATTAACCAGCCGGAACACTTTAACCAGTGGTTTGGCGAGTTTATCTCCCAGTCCCGCCACGAACTGGATGTGGCGCCGCCGGAACCCCCTTACCAGCCGGATGAGATTTACGACGCGCTGCAACAGGGCGACAGCCTGCAACGTCTGGGCGGCCTGCGCGTGCTGTCTATTGGCGATGCCGTGTTCGTTAACGGCGAGCAGCTTGAATCGCAGCGGCCGGACGCATTGCGGGTGTTAGCGAATCAGCATTCCGTGCACGCGGCGGATCTGGGCGAGGCGCTGGACGATCCGTCTTTCCTGGCGCAGCTGGCGGCATTGGTTAACAGCGGCTACTGGTACTTCAGCGAAGAAGAATAACCGTAACGGCCCTGATTTCAGGGCCGTTTTTACTTGCTCAGGCTTTTTTCGCTTTTTCCGCCGTCAGCGCCGCGATGCGCATAATCACCGTCACCGTTTTTTCCATAATATCCAGCGAGGCGAACTCGTGCTTGCCGTGATAGTTATAGCCGCCGGTAAAAATGTTCGGGCAAGGCAGTCCCTTAAACGACAGCGCCGCGCCGTCGGTCCCGCCGCGTATCGGCTTCGTCACCGGCTCCACGCCGCTTTCCCGCATCGCCTGTAGCGCCAGCTCAATAATATGCGCATGCACTTCGACCTTTTCGCGCATGTTGTAATAGCTGTCTTCCGTCTGCACCTCAATGCTGACGCCCGGCTGTTTGCCCTCGCTCAGCGTGGCGGCGATATCTTTCATCACCTGTTTTCTGGCTTCAAAGCTGTCGCGGTCGAAATCGCGGATGATGTAGTGCAGCTCCGCTTTATCCACGCTGCCTTTGATACCGTGCAGATGGTAAAAGCCCTCATAGCCTTCAGTCTGCTCCGGCACCTCTTTTTCCGGCATGGCGGCGTGAAAACGCATCGCCAGATCCAGCGCGTTGACCATTACGCCTTTAGCGCTGCCGGGATGCACGTTGTTGCCGACAATCTTCACGGTAGCGGAAGCGGCATTGAAATTCTCATATTCAAACTCGCCCAGATCGCTGCCGTCGATGGTATAGGCCCACTCGGCGCCAAAAGCCGCCACGTCGAAACAGCTGGTGCCTTTGCCTATTTCTTCGTCCGGGGTAAAAGCGATGCGGATATCACCATGCGGCACGTTCTCGCTTTTCAGCCGGGCGATAGCCGTCATGATCTCCGCCACGCCCGCTTTATCATCCGCGCCCAGCAGCGTTTTACCATCGGTGGTGATCAGCGTGTGGCCCGTCAGGCGGTGCAGCACGGGGAACATCACCGGCGACAGCACCTCATCGCCAATGCCCAGCGCGATGTCGCCGCCGCGATAGTTCTCAACGATCTGCGGATTAACATTTTTACCGGTAAAGTCCGGCGACGTGTCCATATGGGCGATAAACCCGATGGTTGGTACAGGCCAGGCAACGTTTGCAGGCAGGGTCGCCATAACGATGGCGTGCCCGCTCAGCGTGACGTCGCTCAGCCCCAGCGCTTCCAGCTCCTGTTTTAACTCACGAGCCAGCCGCCATTGCCCTTCCGTACTGGGAACCTGCCGAACATGTGCTTTGGACTGCGTGTCGAATGAAACATAGTGCAAGAAGCGTTCGAGTAAATTTGTCATCTGCCTTCCCTCTGAGTGCGGACGGTTATTATCTGTTATTTTGCCCGACGTTTATTGCGTCAGGTCAGTTACCTGCTCGGATCCTGCGGCTTCGGCGCGCCCCCGCCCGGAAGGCTAAAGGCGCACGGATAGTGGATCAGACTGTAAAAACGCACCGGCGCTGTGCCGTCATTGCGGTAGCTGTGCGGCGTATCGGCCTGAAAACGCAGCCCTTCGCCTGCTTTAAGCGTATGCCATTGCGCGCCGGTCACCAGCCGGAGTTCGCCTTCAATAACGACAACGTGTTCAATTACGCCGCGCTCATGGGCGGAAGACTCGCTGAGCGCGCCGGCGGCCAGCTCAACCACCAGCATGTCAAAACCCAACTGGCGATCGAAGGGAAACAGCGGGCTGGCCTGCATGGTCGTATGCTGCTGTCGCCAGCCATCGGTTCCTACGCTGCGAAGAAAGGCGCTCTCAGGGGCGGGGTCGGCAATAAAATGCGAGAAAGGCACGTTAAAACCGGTCGCTATCTTCCATAGCGTCGCCACGGTTGGGCTGGATTCGCTGCGTTCTACCTGGCCAAGCATCGCTTTGCTGACGCCTGTCTGCGCGGCGGCTTCCGTCAGGCTCCAGCCGCGCGCCAGGCGCAGCACTCGCAGAATACGACCAGGTTCCGGTAGTGTTTGTGGCATCAAAACTCCCCCGTTTTTTCCTTAGCATAACACTTGTGCGTTATAGCGCACAGTGCTAGCTTGTGCGTTATAACGGTCAATCGGGAGAGGATCATGCGTCCTGCCTTTTCTTTGCGTCACCTGACTTTTCCTGCCGTAGTGGCGGGGTTTGTCGCGGTGCTGGTGGGCTACACCAGCTCTGCCGCCATTATTTTCCAGGCCGCCGGGGCCGCTGGCGCAACGGCGGCGCAGACTGGCGGCTGGCTAAGCATGTTGGGTCTGGCAATGGGCGTGACCTCTATTGGACTGTCGATCTATTATCGCGCGCCCGTGCTGACGGCCTGGTCCACGCCGGGCGCGGCGCTGCTGGTCACCAGCCTGCCCGGCATTCCGATGCCGGAAACCATCGGCGTATTTATCTTTGCTTCCGGGCTGATTTTTCTCTGCGGCGTGACCGGCCTGTTTGCACGCCTGATGAACCATATTCCGCAGGCGATTTCCGCCGCCATGCTGGCGGGCATTTTATTGCGTTTTGGTCTGGATGCTTTCGCCTCGCTGCAGCCTGATTTTACGCTGACGGCCAGCATGTGCCTGGCTTACCTGTTAGCGCGCCGTTTTCTGCCGCGCTACGCCATTGTGCTGACGCTGCTGGTGGGTCTGGCCGTCGCGGCGATAAAGGGAGAGATCCACCTTTCGCAGCAGCCGCTGACCTTTGCCGTGCCGGCATTTATCGCGCCGCATTTTAGCTGGTCATCGCTGCTCGGCATTGGCGTTCCCTTTTTTATAGTGACGATGGCCTCACAGAATGCACCCGGCATCGCCACGCTGAAAGCGGCAGGCTATCCGGTGCCCGTTTCGCCGCTGATGAGCTGGACCGGGCTGGCTTCGCTGCTGCTCTCTCCTTTCGGCGGTTTTTCCGTCTGTATCGCGGCCATTACGGCGGCAATCTGTATGGGGCCGGACGTGCATCCCGCTCCGCAGCGTCGCTACTGGGGCGCGGTCTGCGCAGGCTTTTTCTATCTGCTGGCGGGCCTGTTTGGCGGCGCGATTGGTCAGCTGTTCAGCGCGCTGCCGCCTGCGCTTATTCATACCCTCGCCGGGCTGGCGCTGCTGGGAACGATAGCGGGCAGCCTGCAGCGCGCGCTGGCGGAGGATAAACAACGTGACGCGGCGGTGATTACCTTTCTGATCACGGCGTCGGGCCTGTCGCTACTGGGGATTGGCGCGGCGTTCTGGGGGCTGGTGGGTGGGATAGTGGCGCATCTGGTGTTTTGTTTGCCACGCCGCCAAGACGGGTTGCCGATTTGAGCGCTATTTTACCGGCTGGCGTGACTGCCGTTGCGCCAGAGACTATGCGCGCGGCCTGCTGTATCAGCCACGCTGCCAAAGGCAAAGCACAGATACAGTCGTGA
Organism: Erwinia plantamica; assembly: GCF_043420595.1. NCBI lineage: Bacteria > Pseudomonadati > Pseudomonadota > Gammaproteobacteria > Enterobacterales > Erwiniaceae > Erwinia > Erwinia plantamica. The sequence goes on along the minus strand of NZ_JBGCUC010000009.1, from coordinate 10,831 downwards.
CTCAGAGCGCTAATCACCTTGCGTGCCTCCTCGCTATAATGAGGATTACCCGGCGCGCTGCGTGCCGGGCGCAACCAAAGAGGTGAAATTTGATTAAATATAGCGTGTTATACCCGAACGTTGAAAACGGTGAGTTCGATCATGACTACTATCGCGATGTGCATCTGCCGCTGATCCAGGCAAGGATGGGCGACTATCTGGTGTCCTTCTCCATCGACAAAATCATTGGCACACCTGAAGGTACGCCAGCACCTTATGTTGCCGCCTGCCATCTGGTTTGCCGCTCTGTCGAGGATCTGCAAAAAGGCATGGAAGGTCATATCGATGAGATTGTGGGTGATGTGGCAAACTTCACCAATATCACGTCAGTGAAGTGGATTTCTGAAGTCGTGGCGTAACATGAGCGAAAAAAGGCGGGGAGAAATCCCGCCTGAGCCTTATTTCTGCCTGAGAAACGTAACGGCAATCATATACACAATCGCAAAAGCCATGCAGAAAAAGGACGGCAGGTTGCCGTCCCATATGGCATGGGTTACTTGATCTTCGCCAGCAGGCGCTGCACAAATTCCGGCACCACCTCGCTTGCCAGTCCGTACTCTTTCTCTTCGAATTCGCTGCCGACCTGGCTTGGCTCCAGGTTCAGCTCGACGGTATGGGCGCCCTGCAGTTTCGCCTCATGCACAAAGCCCGCCGCCGGATAGACGTGGCCGGAGGTGCCGATAGCGATAAAGTAGTCCGCCTGCGCCAGTGCCTGATAGATCTCATCCATCTGTAGCGGCATTTCGCCAAACCACACCACGTGCGGGCGCAGCACCGACGGGAACTGACAGCAGTGGCAGCGATCGTCTTCCTTGACGTCTTCCTGCCAGTGCAGCACCTGGCCGCTGGAGACGCAGCGCACCTTCAGCAGCTCGCCGTGCATATGGATAACGTTACGACTGCCCGCGCGTTCGTGCAGGTTATCAATATTTTGCGTCACCAGCAGAAAGTGGTCGCCCAGCGCGGCTTCCAGCTCGGCCAACGCTTTGTGCGCCGCATTGGGCTGGATATCGCCGCTGGTCAGCTGGCGACGGCGGGCGTTATAAAAAGCCTGCACTTTTTGCGGATCGCGCGCGAAGCCTTCCGGCGTCGCCACGTCTTCCACCTTGTGCTCCTCCCACAGGCCGTCGGCAGCCCGGAAAGTGCGGATCCCCGACTCGGCAGAGATACCTGCGCCGGTCAGGACAACAACTCGCGGTAAAGGATGCATGGCGATCTCCAGATTGCGGTCGCGTTCGAAAATGCGCTGACGCAAACGCTGCTGCACCTTGCGTCGGGTTTTCTTGTAGCGAGCCAGTCTCAGCCGGCGACGGGGTGTACGCATGTTAAATCCTCTAATCCTTAATGTGCAAAAAAGCGGCGCCGCGCGTGCCGCCTGCATCGCCATGGCGGGCTTTGGCAAAACGCGGCGGCTTTGCTCGCGGCAGCAGATGCGTTGCCACCTGCTGCTCCAGCCCGTCGTAAAGCGCGCCAAAACCAGACAGCCCGCCGCCCAGCACCACCAGATGCGGATCCACCAGCGTCAGCCAGTTTGCCAGGCAAACGGCCAACAGCGCCTGATAGCGGGCGGTATGGGCTATGGCCTGCTCGTCCCGTTGATAATAACGGCTGGCGATTTCCGGCGCACTGAGATCTGACTGATTATGCAGCCGCCACAGGCGGGCAAAGCCCGGCCCGGAAAGCCACGGCTCGATACAGCCGCGCTTGCCGCAGCCGCAGAGGGGCTGCGCCACGTCGCGGCCCAGCACTTCCAGCGCATCCAGCGGCAGCCGCATATGGCCAAACTCGCCTGCGACGAAGTTGCGTCCGGTCAGCGGTTTGCCTTCCACTATCAGCCCGCCGCCCACGCCGGTGCCCAGGATCAGCCCCAGCACCACCGGATAGGTTTTGAACTCGTCGTCCCAGGCTTCCGACAGCGCAAAACAGTTGGCGTCATTATCAATACGCACTTCCCGCCCCAGCCGCTGGCTCAGATCCGCCTGCAGGCGCTGTCCCTGCGCCGCCGGCACGTTAGCGGTAAAGACCGTGCCGTCATCCGGCACGGGCAACCCAGGGATGCCCATACCGACGCTGCCCCGCGTGCCGCAGAACTTATCGGCTTCGTCCGTCATCGCCGCCAGCCTGTCGAGCAGCTGCGCGTAATCATGCGTGGGCGTGGCGGCGCGCTGGCTCCAGATAAGCTGGCGCTGCTCGTTATAGACGCCAAGCGCGATTTTGCTGCCGCCGACGTCAAAGCCGTAATACATGTTACTGCCCACTCAGCACGCGCGCCGGATCGATGCGGCTGGCGCGTCTGGCCGGATACCAGCTGGCGATCAGGCTCAGCAGCAGCGAGGTAAGCAGCACGATGCCCACATCCTGCCAGTGCACTTCTGACGGCAGAAAATCGATAAAATAGATATCGCCGGACAGGAAGTGGTAGCCGGTTAAGGTTTCGATACCGTGGATAATCGGCGTCAGGTTAAAGGCCGCCAGCACGCCGACCACCACGCCGCTGACGCTGCCCAGCAGGCCAGCCATCAGCCCGTACCAGACAAAAATAGCGCGGATCAGTCCGTCCCTGGCGCCCAGCGTGCGCAGCACCGCGATATCGCCGCTCTTGTCCTTCACCGCCATGACCAGCGTGGAGACAATGTTAAAACAGGCCACGCCGATCACCAGCACCATTGCCAGATACATAATGGCGCGGATCATCTGGATGTCGCGGTACATATAGCCGTAGGTGCCAATCCAGCTGCGGATATAGACATAGGCGTGCGTCACTTCGCCCGCGTCCCGCACCAGCTTCTGCGCGGCAAACGGATTGGTCATCTTCAGCGCGATGCCCGTGACACTGTCACGCATCGCCAGATAATTTTGCGCATCCTGCAACGGCACCAGCGCCAGGCTGTGATCCAACATCCCGCTCAGCGCCAGAATGCCGCTGACCTGAAGGCGCACGCGTTTCGGCTGGAGCAGCTTATGTTCGGGATCGCTGTTGGGGATCATAATAGTCAGCCAGTCGCCCTGCTTTACCTTCAGGCTGTTGGCGACGCCCTGACCTAAAATAATCTGCTGCTTGCCCGCGCCGAAGCTTTGCCAGGCATTATTCTGCACATAGGCAGGCAGCGCGCTCAGTTTGGTTTCCTGCTGCGGATCGACGCCTTTAACCTGGATCGCCTGAAGCTTTGCGCCGCTCTCAATCAGGCCGGTGAAATTGATATAGGGTGCAGCCGCCGCAATGCCCGGAACCTGCTCCACCTTCGGCAGCAGCGACTGCCAGCCGGTAAAGGGCTGGTTGACCGGTTCGATTTCACCGTGCGGCACCACGGCCAGAATGCGGTTATTCAGCTCGCGTTCGAAGCCGTTCATGGCGCTGAGGCCAATAATCAGCACCGCCACGCCCAGCGCAATGCCAACCGTAGAGATCGCTGAAATCAGCGATACCATACCGCCGCGACGGCGCCCACGGCTGAAGCGCAGGCCCAGGAGCAGAGAAAGAGAACTTGCCATTACGCCATGCCCGCCAGCGTCAGTTCTTCGCTGAGCACGCCGTCACGCATTTCCATCTGGCGGTTAAGCCGCTTCGCCAGATGCAGATCGTGCGTCACCACCAGAAAAGCGGTGCCCTGACGCACGTTCAGTTCGCCCAGCAGATCGAAAATGGCGTCGGCGTTGCGCGCGTCCAGGTTGCCGGTCGGCTCATCCGCCAGCACCAGACGCGGATTGTTTACCAGCGCGCGGGCAATCGCCACGCGTTGCCGTTCCCCGCCCGAAAGCTCGGAAGGCCGGTGCGCCGCCCGCTTTTCCAGACCAACCGCACGCAGCATATCAATGGCTTTCGCCTCGGCCTGCGCCTTGCTGGCCTTGCCAATCAGCAGCGGCATGGCGACGTTTTCCAGCGCGCTGAAATCGGGCAGCAGATGGTGGAACTGATAGATAAAGCCCAGCTCGCGGTTGCGCAACTCCGCCTTTGCCGACGAAGACATGCCGTTCAGCGACTTGCCGTTAAACACCACGTCGCCGGAGGTTGGCGTATCCAGCCCGCCCAGCAAGTGCATCAGGGTGCTTTTGCCGGAGCCGGAGCTGCCAACAATCGCCATCATTTCGCCAGGCGCCACGCTGAAAGAAACATTACGCAAGACGTCTGTCTGGACGCTGCCTTCCTGGTAGCGTTTGCACAGGTTGTCGCACTGCAACAGAATCGGGTTACTCATAACGTAAAGCCTCAGCGGGTTGAACGGCGGCGGCGCGCCAGGAGGGATAGAGCGTGGAAAGCAACGCCACGGCCATCGCGATAACAACAATGGTGGCCACCTGAATGGCGGAAATCTCGACGGGCAGCGCCGCGCCATCCAGGAAGATGCCGATCAGCGGCATCAGATTATTCAGCTGGCTGGCAAGCAGCACGCCCAGCAGCGCGCCGACCAGCGAGCCAACGATGCCGGCGGTTGCGCCCTGCACCATAAATATCAGCACAATTTGCCGGCGGGTCAGCCCCTGAGTTTGCAGGATCGCCACTTCGCCCTGCTTTTCCATAATCAGCAGGCCCAGCGAGGTGATGATATTAAACGCGGCGACGGCGACAATCAGGCTGAGCAGCAGCCCCATCATGTTTTTCTCCATCTTCACCGCCTGGAACAGCTCGCCCTTGCGCTCGCGCCAGTCTTTCCAGACCAGGCCGTCCGGCAGCTTCTGCTCGCTGAGCGTATCCACCTGGAGAGGTTTGTCCAGCCACAGCCGCCAGCCGGTGATATGGCCAGCCGGATAGCGCATCAGGCGCGAGGCGTCCTGCTGGTTGACCAGGATCTGATAGCCGTCCACCTCGCTGTTGGCGGCGAACGTGCCGATAACGGTAAACAGGCGCTGGCTGGGCAGCCGCCCCATCGGCGTAAACTGGCTGGCGGACGGCACCATCAGCCGCAGCTGGTCGCCGCGCTTCAGCCCAAGCTGCTCCGCCAGCTGTTCGCCGACGATAATGCGGTACTGATTGGGCTGTAGATCGCTCTGCTTCACATTGGCGAGATACGGCGTCAGCGGATCCGGCTCGTCAGGGTTGATGCCCAGCATAACGCCGACGCCGACGCTGCGGGCGCTTTGCAGCACCACGTCGCCGGTGGTCAGCGGCGTGACGCGACTGACCCCTTTCAGCTGTAGCGAATCCGCCGGCACCTGCTGCGGGTCGATCGAGCCTTTCTCGCTGCTAATCAGCGCCTGGGGCATCAGGTTTAAGGTGCTTTTTTCCAGCTCGTGTTCAAAGCCGTTCATCACCGACAGCACGGTGACCAGCGCCAGCACCCCCAGCGTGATGCCGATGGCGGAAAGCCAGGATACAAACCGCCCGAAGCGGTCTGATGCTCGCCCGCGCATATAACGCAGGCCGATAAATAACGCGACAGGTTGATACATGTAATCCGTCTTCTGGCGGTAATAAGGCAAAAAGTGATCGAAGATGATAAAGGTTAGCCCGGCGTTATGGAACCTCTAAGCCGCTGACTCTTTTGCTAAGTTTTGTTATCTCTTGCGACACGCGCTTTTATTGGCGAAATATCACACTAAAAACGACCGTTAATTACTCAATTATTACGCAAAAAAGGGCATAGACTTAATTATCCCTTAAAGGGAGCAGCGTAGAGTAAAGGCGGGAGTGGTCATAATGTCAAAGTATGAAAAAGGCAGTATTGTCCGGCATAAAACGGGCGAAATTAAAGGACTGGTCGTCAACGTGTTTGAACAGGGCGATGCGCCGGCGGGCTATTACGTGAAGTGGGACGATGGCAATCACAGCTATCACGGCGAAAAAGAACTCATTTGGGCAAACATTGACCGACCCAGAATGCACTACACCCAACAATCGCCGAAATAGAGGTATACTCGGTTAGCCGAACAGGAAACGCGTCGTTTTCTGCTCTCCCTTTATGTGAAGAGACCGACTAACTGACTATGCCTGAACAAGCCCGATATACCCTGCCAGCAAAAGCAGGCGACCAGCGCCAGCTGGGACAATTAACCGGTGCCGCCTGTGCGGTGGAATGTGCTGAAATCCTGGCGCGACACGGCGGCCCCGTGATGCTTATCGCACCGGATATGCAAACCTCGCTGCGGCTGCAGGATGAAATCCGCCAGTTTACCGATGAGCCGGTATTAACGCTGGCCGACTGGGAAACGCTGCCTTTCGACAGCTTTTCGCCGCATCAGGAAATCATCTCTTCCCGTCTCTCCACGCTTTATAATCTGCCCTCGCTGGAAAAAGGCGTGCTGATCCTGCCGGTTAACACGCTGATGCAGCGCGTCTGTCCGCACAGTTTTCTGCATGGCCATGCGCTGGTGATGCGCAAGGGCCAGCGCCTGTCGCGGGATACGCTGCGTTCCCAACTGGAGCAGGCAGGCTACCGTCACGTCGATCAGGTGATGGAGCACGGCGAATACGCCACGCGCGGCGCGCTGCTGGATCTCTATCCGATGGGCAGCGAGCAGCCTTACCGCATCGACTTTTTCGATGATGAAATCGACAGCCTGCGCCTGTTCGACGTCGACAGCCAGCGCACGCTGGAAGAGGTCGAGGCGATCAATCTTTTGCCCGCGCACGAGTTTCCCACGGACAAAGCGGCCATTGAGCTGTTCCGCACCCAGTGGCGCGAGCACTTTGACGTCCGGCGCGAGGCCGAGCACATTTACCAGCAGGTCAGCAAAGGCACGCTGCCGTCCGGTATCGAATACTGGCAGCCGCTCTTTTTTGAGCAGTCGCTGCCCGCGCTGTTCAGCTATCTTCCGGCCAATACGCTGCTGATTAACACCGGCGATCTGGAAGGCGCAGCGGAACGCTTCTGGCAGGAAGTGATGGCGCGCTTTGAAAACCGTCGCGTCGATCCGATGCGTCCGCTGCTGCCGCCGGAAAAGCTGTGGCTGCGCACCAACGAACTGTTCAGCGAGCTGAAAAACTGGCCGCGCGTGCAGCTGAAAAACGAGGCGCTGCCGGAAAAAGCCGTCAACACTAACCTGGGCTATCAGCCGCTGCCCGACCTGGCCGTCCAGGCGCAGGCGAAAGCGCCGCTGGATGCGCTGCGTCGTTTTCTGGAATCGTTCAGCGGCCCGGTGATTTTTTCGGTAGAGAGCGAAGGCCGTCGCGAGGCGCTTCAGGAGCTGCTGGCCCGCATCAAGCTGGTGCCGAAGACCATTCACGCGCTGCATGAGGCGGAGCAGCCCGGCGCTTACCTGATCGTCGGCGCCAGCGAGCACGGCTTTATCGACAGCCTGCGCAACCGCGCGCTGATTTGCGAAAGCGATCTGCTGGGTGAGCGCGTCAGCCGCCGCCGTCAGGACACGCGCCGCTCTATCAACCCGGACGTGCTGATCCGCAACCTGGCCGAGCTGCATCCCGGCCAGCCGGTGGTGCATCTGGAGCACGGCGTCGGCCGCTATATTGGCCTGACCACGCTGGAAACCGGCGGCATCACGGCGGAATACCTGATGCTGACCTATGCCGGCGACGCCAAACTCTACGTGCCGGTCTCCTCGCTGCATCTGATTAGCCGCTATGCCGGCGGCGCAGACGAAAACGCGCCGCTGCACAAGCTCGGCAGCGATGCCTGGTCGCGCGCGCGGCAGAAAGCAGCGGAAAAAGTCCGCGATGTGGCGGCCGAGCTGCTGGATATCTATGCTCAGCGAGCGGCAAAAGCGGGCTTTGCCTTTAAGCACGATCGCGAACAGTATCAGCTATTTTGCGACAGTTTCCCGTTTGAAACCACGCCGGATCAGGCGCAGGCGATTAACGCGGTGCTCAGCGATATGTGCCAGCCGCTGGCGATGGATCGCCTGGTGTGCGGCGACGTCGGCTTTGGTAAAACCGAAGTGGCGATGCGCGCCGCTTTCCTCGCGGTAGAGAACCACAAGCAGGTTGCGGTGCTGGTGCCGACCACCCTGCTCGCCCAGCAGCACTACGATAACTTCCGCGATCGCTTCGCCAACTGGCCGGTGCGCATTGAAATGCTTTCCCGTTTCCGCAGCGCGAAAGAGCAGGCGCAGATCCTGGAAGAAGCGCGTGAAGGCAAAATTGATATTCTGATCGGCACCCATAAGCTGCTGCAAAGCGAAATCAAATGGCGCGATCTGGGGCTGCTGATTGTGGATGAAGAGCACCGCTTCGGCGTGCGCCATAAAGAGCGCATCAAGGCGATGCGGGCCGATGTTGATATTCTGACGCTGACCGCGACGCCTATTCCCCGCACGCTGAATATGGCGATGAGCGGCATGCGCGACCTGTCGATTATCGCCACGCCGCCTGCCCGTCGTCTGGCGGTGAAAACCTTTGTCCGCGAGTTCGATAACCTGGTGGTACGCGAAGCTATCCTGCGTGAAGTGCTGCGCGGCGGCCAGGTTTATTACCTCTATAACGACGTGGAGAACATCGAAAAAGCCGCCCATCGCATTGCGGAGCTGGTGCCGGAAGCGCGCGTCGCCGTGGGGCATGGCCAGATGCGCGAGCGCGATCTGGAACGGGTGATGAACGATTTCCATCATCAGCGCTTTAACGTGCTGGTCTGCACCACGATTATTGAAACCGGCATCGATATCCCGACCGCGAATACCATTATTATCGAGCGCGCCGACCATTTTGGCCTGGCGCAGCTGCATCAGCTACGCGGCCGCGTGGGCCGTTCGCATCATCAGGCCTATGCGTGGCTGCTGACGCCGCATCCAAAAGCGATGACCACCGACGCGCACAAGCGTCTGGAGGCGATCGCCTCGCTGGAGGATCTGGGCGCCGGTTTTGCGCTGGCAACGCACGATCTGGAAATTCGCGGCGCGGGCGAGCTGCTGGGCGAGGATCAGAGCGGCCAGATGGAGACGATTGGCTTCTCGCTGTATATGGAGCTGCTGGAAAACGCCGTGGACGCGCTGAAGGAAGGCCGCGAGCCGTCGCTGGAAGATCTGACCAACAGCCAGACCGATATCGAACTGCGGATGCCGTCGCTGCTGCCGGACGATTATATTCCGGATGTGAATACCCGCCTGTCGTTCTATAAGCGCATCGCCAGCGCGCAGCAGGAAGGCGAGCTGGACGATTTGAAAGTGGAGCTTATTGACCGCTTCGGCCAGCTGCCGGACCCGGCGCGCAACCTGCTGGATATCGCCACGCTGCGCCTGCTGGCGAAGAAAATTGGCATCCGGCGCGTTGAAGCGAGCGAGAAAGGCGGTTTTATCGAGTTTGCGGAGAAAAACAAAGCCGACCCGTCCTGGCTGATTGGCCTGTTGCAAAAAGAGCCGCAGAACTGGCGGCTTGATGGCCCAACGAAGCTGAAGTTTGTGCGCGACCTCGCCGAGCGCAAGCTGCGGGTGAAATGGGTGCGCGACTTTATGACGCAGGTGCTGGAAAACGCCGCCTGATGCGTCTGCTGCCGTTGCCGCCTGCCCTCAGCAGGCTGCAACGGTGTGCTTTACCGAACAGGTGGACGGTTAGCCTGAGCATAACAGGCTAACACGATTATTCTCCGCTAAAACTCTGCACGCCGCGCTATTCTTCGTTCGACGAAATGCCCAACATAAAGCCATCTATCTCTTCTATTTTAATCCTTAACAGCCCGTTTTTATGATGCGAGAACTTTTCCGATCCTAACCGGAAGGCGACATCTTTCAGATGCAAAAAATTAAGCGGCACTGACGCGTCGTCATCTTCCGGCGTGTAGTACGCCTCGCCGGTGCGTTTAAAATAATTCGCTATCGCCTGCTCTACCGTGCCTTCCTGCGCGTCGCCAAAAAACTCGACGATTTTCTCGTAATATTCCTTACCGGAAATGGTGTTGCCCGTTACCAGCGCGCCTTTTACAAACAGCGTAACGCCCAGGCCGACGCCCAATTTACTGGCGATATTAGCGATAAAGTTCAGATCGGCGTCGCGCATTTTACTGGCGAACACGTTAGTCATTTCACTTTGTTCAGACATGCCGTTCTCCTTGCCGTTATAAAGGGGATCTATCAACTACCTTAATGAGTTTAGTGGAGAACGGGTCGCTGACCAGTCGGACGCCGATCGCCGATTTTCCGCCGCTGGCCGTCTGGCGAGGATTGCCTGTCCGCCCCGACTTGCCGTTATTTATCGTTGAATAGCCTGTCGTCCGGCACAGAAATCGGTTTCAGCAATGGTAAAAAAAGATATTAACCAGGCGAGGTACGTCAGAGAAAAACATTAATGCAGTTTGTGGAACTGCCTCGCATTTTATCGTTGCGTTTTCAGCGAGTTTGCACAGGAGAAGGCGTATATTTAAGCAATGAGGGAAGACAGGAAGAAGGAGAAGAGAGGTGTTTTTAGCGCGGTAATAACGGGGTGGAGCCCGCTATCACCGCTAACCACAAATAACTGTTTGGGAGTTAATCATGGCTAAGAAGGATTGTAAGTCAGAACCGCGCGTAACTGAAGCGCCGCAGCCGACCACTCGCTGCGAGTTTTACAGCCGCGCCGCGCACCGAGCAATATTTTTACGCGGCGAGTGGATAGAACAGGCAGGCTTTGCCGAAGGGATGCCGCTGAAAGTACGCGTGATGCCGGAATGTATTGTGATCACGGCGCAAAACGGCCGCGAGCTGTGGGGCTGTGTTGAGGGATTGAGCGTAGCGCATATCAATCATAAAAAGGTGAAGCAGTGGATAAAGGATTTCCCCGGCGCGTTGCAGGATAGCGACGATGCACCAGTGTTCAGGCGGAGTAACGGGGGCTTTGTGTAAGCCATCCTGGCTTGCTGGCTTGCTGGCTTGCTGGCTTGCTGGCTTGCTGGCTTGCTGGCTTGCTGGCTTGCTGGCTTGCTGGCTTGCTGGC